>WRNF01000019.1 GCA_009776715.1 Treponema sp.
CGGTCACTGTGGGACCCGTCCGAGGCCAAAAAAATCGTGCCTGCACGATTTTTTTACCTCGGACACCCAACGTTACCATTTTTGGGTATTTATTTTTCTGCAATTACTGTAAAGTTACATCGCTGGTTAGGGAGAAGAGGTAGCTTTTTTCAAAACTTTGTTTTGAAAAAAGCTGTTTTTTAAAGGGAGGCTCTTGCAAATTTACTGGAGGTTACATAAGTTGGCAATGCGCTGCATTGACATTTTTCCTTAAATACTGTATATTATATTACGGTGCCTTATGGAGACAAAAAATAAACATTTGTTTATTCTCAACCCAAAATCATTTTGGCATAAATGGAAACAAGAGCAGGCCATTGCCAAGATACATAAATTTTTTACAACAATTGGCAATAACAATTATGAAATATACATATCCAGGTTCCCAAGAGATGCTATAGGTTTTATAGCTAGATTTGCAAAAGAACTTCCCGACGATTGTCATTTAAGGGTATATGCAGTAGGCGGGGACGGTATACTTTTTGACTGCCTTAACGGCATAATGGGCTTAAAAAATGCCGAACTTGCGGTTCTGCCCTATGGCCGCACCAATAACTTTATACAGGGCTTTGGCAAAAATTCAAAACCTTTATTCAGGGATATTCAGCAGCAATACAACTCTTCTTCTATACCCCTTGATGTAATTCGCTGCGGGAATACATATGCGCTTAGTTACTGTGTTATTGGAGTAGAAGCCGAAGCTATCCGTTATGCCGATAAAATACGGCGAAAAATGGTAAAGGGCAATCTTTTTAGTCAATGGCTGTGCAGGGTTTCCTATAAAATACATTATTTTATTGGTGCCCTTATTGCCTGTCTTGATATTAATTTGTTTCGCCAGAAATATGAATTAGAAATATCCGGCGATAAAACTTTTGGTTCATTTTGCGGTATAGCATCTTTTAACTGTTCATATTATGGCGGAACCCTGCACCCCTTGTCAAAAGCCATGCCCAATGACGGTTTGCTTGATGTATTAATTATTAAAGGCAATGGGCCTTTACGGACTTTTTCTCTTTTTCCTTTTTATGTTTATGGACAGTATCATTTATTTAAAAAAAACTTTATTTTTAAACAGGGCAGTAAAATAAAAGTGCATTCTGACAGCAGCATTATTTACAGCATGGATGATTTTGTGTTTTTTGATCGGGAACTTGAAATAGAGTTATTGCCCGGCGCCTTGCGTTTTATTGATGCCGGGAAACAGGGGTATATTGGCGCTTCAAATGAAAAATAATGGATATACACGCAGCCCGCACGCATTTTTAATTTCACAGCTTTCCTTAATAGGGTTTTCTGCATTAGGCCTTATTGATATAGCCGCGCTTTTTAACAGGTTGTATTTTTTTGGCACTGTCTTTTCTCTCATAATAATTTTTATATTAAATATTATTTTTCATCATTTGGACAGAGTAATAAGTGAAGCTTTTTCAATTCCAATGATTCTTTTTTTTGTGCATTCTGGAATGTCTTTTTTAACAAAACAATATAACGATTATTTTATCTATTGTGTAGGAATTTCCTGTATTTGTGCATTGTTTTTTAACCGTAAAGCTTTATTAAAGTATTTAGTTATTACCAATTTATTAATTATATTGCAATTAATATTAAGAGCGGAAATTCCGGCAATTTTCTATAGAATTTTCTTTAATATGGATATGCGTACAATCCTGTTAAATTTGATAATAACTTTTTTTGGCACAATCTTTATTTATTTGATAACAACTTTTGCAGAAAATAATAAAAATGATGCAATCATGGCGCAAAATTCTTTTGTAAGCCTGTTAATTTCAACACCGGATCCGATTGTATTGCTTGATTCCTTAAACAGGGTAACATATATCAGTAATTCCTTTATGGAAATAGTTCACCTGGATAAGGCCTTTTATGCAAAGGGCAGATCTATTTTTGATTTATTAAAAGATCAGTCATTAAAGGATTTGTTTTACGAAATATTGTCAAAAAGCGGACCGCGCCAAATAACACGGGAAATAATTCTTAACCACAAACAGTATTTTTTTGAAGTTGTGGTTTTTGAGCTTGAAAAAGAAATAGAAGGCCGCATGGTAAACCTTATTGACATTACTCCGGTTATGAACGCAAAATTTGAAGCAGAAGCCGCTTCCCGTTCAAAGAGCGCTTTTTTGGCAACCATGAGCCATGAAATCCGCACTCCCCTGAACGCAATCATTGGGCTTTCGGACATTGAACTTCAAAAAACACTTTCAACCTATACCCGCATTAATCTTGAAAAAATTCACAGCTCAGGCACAACGCTGTTGGGAATAATAAACGATATTTTGGATATTTCTAAAATAGAAGCCGGAAGCTTTGAGCTTGTTTTGGTAGACTATGATACTCCCAGCATGGTAAACGACACTGTTCAGCTTAATATGGTAAGAATAGGTTCAAAAAATATTGTCTTTAGGTTAAAAATTAATGACAGCATACCAACAAAATTATATGGAGATGAATTGCGTGTTAAGCAAATTTTAAGCAATCTTCTGTCAAATGCCATTAAATACACAGACGAAGGGAGCGTTGTTTTATCTATTGACTGGGAAAAAAGAGGCCCCGATGCTTTGATTATTTTTAAGATAACAGACACCGGGCATGGGATAAAAGACGAGGACCTTCCGGGGCTGTTCTCTGAATACCGCCAGCTTAATGCAAAAGCAAACCGCCATATTGAAGGCACAGGGCTTGGCTTGTCCATCACGAAAAACTTGGTGCATTTAATGAACGGAACAATAAACGTTGAAAGCACGCATGGCAAGGGCTCTTGTTTTACCGTTAAAATAATGCAGCGGATTGCAGACGGCACTCCAATTGGCAATAAAACTGCCCATATCCTTGAATTATTCCGCTACAAAGCCAACAACCGTTCCAGGGAGTTAAAATTTGTGCGAAATTATATGCCTTACGGCAAAGTTCTGGTGGTTGATGACGTTGAAACCAACCTTGATGTTGCCAAAGGACTAATGCGCCCATACGGCCTTTCGATAGACACAGCCACAAGCGGATTTGAAGCAATATCAAAAATTCGGGCTAATGGGGAAAAAGACAAAACCGCCCATTATGATTTAGTTTTAATGGATCATATGATGCCGGGAATGGATGGAATAGAAGCAGTTAAAATTATCCGCAATGAAATAAATAACGATCTTGCCCGTTCTGTTCCCATTATTGCCCTAACCGCAAATGCTTTAACCGGAAACGAAGAAATGTTTCTTACAAACGGATTTAATGCGTTCATTTCAAAACCTATTGATGTTTTACATCTTGATGCCGCTTTGAATACATGGATACGAAAAAAACAAAGCATTGAAACATTAAAACAGGCAGAAAAAAACTCAAGTTCCTTCGATAATTTTAACGAGGAAACTTCAAACCTGCTGGATGGCGTTGTNTTGGACGGCGTTGACCTAAAAAAAGGCAGGGAACGTTACATGACCGAATCGTCATACATAGAAATTCTCCGTTCATGGCATTTGCACACTCCGGCGTTGCTTGAAAAGATGAAAACCGTTACTATTGAAAACGCAACTGAATATGCAGTTGCGGTTCACGGTTTAAAAGGTTCAAGTTTTGGAATTTATGCAGATGCAGTTGGAAAAAAAGCAGAAGAACTGGAATATTATGCCAAAGCGGGGGAATTATCCCGAGTTCAGGCAGAAAACCCAGGTTTTATCGAAACGGTAGAAGCGCTGCTTCAAAATATTGGAGATTTGCTTAAAAATACAGCAATAAAAAAGAGCAAAAAAGAAACGGCAGTTATGCCCGATCCTGATCTTCTTGCCAAATTACTTGATGCGGTAAAGTCATATAAAACAGCTAAAATTGAAGAAATTATCGGCAAACTGGAAGAATTTGATTACGAAACAGGCGGAGAAATGATAGAATGGATACGTAGTCAATGGGACAACCTTGAATACAGCGCTATATGCAGCAGGCTGGAATCTTCTGCCCTACTAAGCGGGAATGGTTTTAAACAAGAATAGGTGAAACATGAAATCGGTATTGATTGTTGATGATAATTTAGTAAGCTTAAAACAGATGAGTGTTCAATTGTCGCATAATTATGAAATTTCTTTAGCAAAATCCGGGGAACTTGCACTGCAAATTTGTGCCAGGGAAAAGCCGGATTTAATTCTGCTTGATGTGGAAATGCCCGGCATGGATGGGTTTGCAACAATAAAGCAATTAAAAGAAAATCCGGATTTTCAGCATATACCGGTAATTTTTTTAACAGGAAATGCAGATGCCGAAACAGAGGTAAAATGCCTTGAATCGGGAGCTATGGATTTCATTACAAAACCGGCCAATGCTGACATTTTGCATCACAGAATAGCTTTGCACATTCAATTTTCTGAATTTCAGCTCCGCCTTGAACAAATAGTCAATGAGCTGGAAGATAATATCGGCATATCGTTTGCAGAACTTTTAGACTGCAAGGATTATAACGCTGCCGGTCATTTGCTGCGCTCGGCTGAATATGCAGAGATATTGGCAAAAAAATTGCTAGAAGAAGGCGTTTTTGGAGACGAATTAACAGCCGAAAACGTTGACATGCTAAAGCGGGCGGCTCCTTTTCATGACATTGGAAAAATAGGGATTAGCGATATTATCCTTCTAAAGCGGGAGCCCTTGACAAAAACGGAATATGAGGAAATATGCCGGCATTCCGCTTTAGGCGGCGATGTGTTAAGAATGATTTACAAACGCACCCCTAACCAGGAGTACTTAAAAACTGCAATAACAATTGCCGAAGGCCACCATGAACGTTATGACGGAACAGGATACCCAAAAGGCCTTAAAGGAGATGAAATACCGCTGTGCTGCCGGATAATGTCTGTGGTGAATGTGTATGATGCCTGTGTTTCAAATAAAGTGTACCGCAAGGGGCTTCCTCCGGAAGAAGCTTTTGCAATAATTCAGGAAGGAAGAGGAACCGCATTTGATCCACGGATTGTAGATGCTTTTGGAAAAATTTATGATAATATTATAATAAATACTGCCGAGAAGAAAAGCGAATTTAATGAATGGGGGTGGAGTTTATACCATGAAACGAATACTGGTAGTTGATGACAACCTGTCAATCCTAAAACAAATCTCCGCTTATCTTTCCGGCGATTATGAATTATCGCTGGCTAAATCCGGCGAAATAGCATTGCAAATATGCGCAAAAGAAAAACCGGATTTAATTTTGCTGGATGTTGAAATGCCCGAAATGGACGGTTTTGACGTTATTTCCCAGCTTAAGCAAAACCCCTATCTTGACAGAATACCGGTAATTTTTCTTACCGCTAATCAAAGCGCAGAAATGGAAATAAGGGCATTGGAATTGGGCGCCAGGGACTTTATTGTAAAACCTGTTGAAAAAAGCATTCTGCTCCACAGAATTGAACTGCACCTGCGCTTTGTGTCTTACCAGGCTCAGACCGAGCGCAATGTTATGGCCTTGTCCGACAGCATAGCCACCTCATTTGCGGAATTAATCGAATGCAGGGACGAAAATACAGGCGGCCATGTATTACGGACATCAAAATATGTGGAAATTCTTGGGAAAACCCTTATTGAAAACGGCATCTTTTCAAATGAGCTTAACCAGGCGGAATTGCATCTTATAGTGCGGGCTGCCCCGCTGCATGATATCGGCAAGATAGCAATAAGCGACAGAATATTGCTTAAGGCCGGGTATCTGGACGATGTGGAATTTTCCATAATGAAACGCCATGCAGAATTGGGCGCAACTCTTTTACAAAGAATGTACAAACGAATGCCCGCCCAGCATTATTTAAAATATGCCTGCCTTATTGCCGGTTCCCATCACGAACGTTATGACGGTAAAGGTTACCCAAAAGGCCTGGCAGGGGAAAAAATACCATTATGCGCAAGAATAATGGCTGTGGCCGATGTATATGATGCCTTAATGGATAACAGGGTCTACCGCAGGGGATTGGGGCATACGCAGGCAAGCAGTCTTATTTATGAAAATGAAAAGCTGCAATTTGATCCTATTGTTGTAAATGCTTTTAGAAATACCGAAGAACAGATTATTGAAATTTCAAATATGTATAGGGAGAATAATCAGGAGCGCTTATGAGCAATAATGAAAAAAACAATGATATAAGCGAAAGGCTAACATTTCTTGAAGAAGAAAACAAACGGTTAGTAACAGAGAATAACGGCCTTGCTAAAAGATACCAGACCACTCTGGACACTATTGAACGCATCAACGGGTACTGCAATTCCCGCGATCAATTATATGAAAGCCTTCTTGCAAAAAATACGCGGCAAAAGAATTTTTTTAATTTGCTGCTTAAAAACACACAAAATATTATTTTGATTTTGGATCATAATTTAAGGCTTCTGTANTGTTCGGATGCCTTCCTTGCCCTTGCCGGNATCCCCAATGTCGGGTTTATTAACAACCAGGCTTTTGATGAATTTTTTATTCAATATGTTGATGACGCAAGCGTAAAATTCATTTTAGATTCTCTTGTGCTGGCGCTGGTTGAAAAAAAAGCCAATGTTGTTGATTGGGCCATGTCTATTGGGAAAAAGCATACCCTTAGCCATTACAGGATCAACATTGCCCCAATGCTGAATACAAAAGGCATTATTGAAGGAACAATACTGCTGTTTTATGATTTAACGGAAATTATTAAAGCCAAGGAACAGGCAGAACAGGCAAGCCAGGCAAAATCTGCATTTTTAGCCCAAACAAGCCATGAAATTAGGACGCCAATGAATACCATTATTGGCATGAGCGAATTAGCGTTGCGCGAAGAGGCGCTCCCAAAAGTTCAGGAATACCTGGAAAGCATAAAACAGGCAGGATTAAATCTTTTGTCCATAATAAATGACATTCTGGATATTTCTAAAATTGAAGCAGGGACACTGGAAATAACAACATCGCCGTATTATCTTTCTTCATTAATTTATGACGTAATTACCATGATTCAAATGAAGGTTGAGGAAAAACCTATTGCTTTTATAACAGATATAGATGCAAAGCTGCCTAATATCCTTAACGGCGACGATGTCCGCATAAGGCAGGTATTGATTAACTTGCTGTCAAACGCAGTAAAATATACCAATAGCGGATTTATACGGTTTACAGTGTCAGGAGAAATTTCTTCAGAAAACAGCGAAATAATTAACTTAAAATTTGAAATAGCAGATTCAGGAATAGGGATTAAAGANCAGGATATAAAAAACCTGTTCCGCAATTTTACCCGCCTTGACATGAAAAAAAACCAGGGCGTAGAAGGGACCGGATTAGGACTGGCGATAACCCGCAGTATATGCCTTTCTATGGGCGGCGATGTAAAAGTAATCAGCAAATACGGGGAAGGCTCTGTTTTTACTGCTGTTATTCCTCAAACCATTGTTGGAAAAGAACAAATTGCAACAGTAAATAACCCCTCGGAAAAAAGCGTTCTTTGTTATGAAAAACAAGATATATATGCACAATCTCTTATCGGGACAATTCAAAATCTTGGCGTTGCAATAACGCTTAAAAACAATGATGCGGAATTTTTCAAAGAGCTTTCCGGCGGGAAATATGCCTTTGCTTTTGCCGGCGAGGATCTGGCATTAAAGGCAAGGGAGCTTATTGAAAAAAAATCATTAAACACTACGCTAATATTACTAACTTTTGATAACGGGCAGTGGCCTTTACAGAATAATTTATTATTAAGCAAGCCGGTATGGGCGGTTTCCGTTGCAAATATTCTAAACCGGCAAATGGCAACAGAATTGAATAAATGGCAGGGCGGGCATTTTATNGCTCCGGAGGCCAGATTATTNGTGGTTGATGATATTAATACCAATCTTGTTGTTACAGCAGGGCTTTTGGCAGTGTACCAATGCAAAGTTGACACTTGCACCAACGGGATGGATGCTGTTTTGAAGATACAAAGCGAACATTACGATCTGGTATTTATGGATCACATGATGCCGGAAATGGACGGCATAGAGGCCACCCGAAATATCCGCGTGTTAAAAGGAGATTATTTTCTGAATATTCCCATTATTGCGTTAACTGCAAATGCAATAATTGGCATGAAAGAAAAATTCCTTTCGCAGGGATTTAATGATTTTTTAAGCAAGCCAATTGATATTTCAAGGCTTGACGATATTCTTGCAACCTGGATTCCAAAGGAAAAACAAATAAAAAGACTGGTTGTTGAAGGCAAAAAACCGGAAAATAAAATTATTCCCAAGGGATATATTCTGGACGGCATTGATATACAGGCAGGAATAATCCGTTACACTGAAAATACTTATTTAGACGTTCTCCGTTCATACTGTGTGCATACCCCAATTCTTATTGAAAAAATGCGCTGTCTGGAAGACTGTCAAAACACCGATGATGCAATAGAAGAATATACAATTACGGTACATGGAATAAAAGGCTCCACTTATGGTATTTGCGCAAATAAAATTGCAAGGCAGGCAGAAGCGCTGGAAAATGCAGCAAGAAAGAAAAACATAGGTTTTATTGAAGCTAATAATATTCAGTTTATTGAATTGATAAAAAATTTGATAGTTAAAATAAACGAATTGTTATCTCTAATCACAGAAGAATCAGAGAAAAAAACGGTCGTTAAAAAGCCGGACACAGAAACACTCAAGGAATTGATAGATGCCTGCAAACATTATAAAGCTAATTTTATGGAAGATGCCTTGAAAAAACTTGAAGCATACCACTATGAATCCGGCAATGACTTAATTCAATGGCTTAGAGAGCAGGCAGACAATCTGGAGTACGATGCAATCCGGAAAAAGCTGGAAGACATGGGTCTGGATTAAGGCATTACAATATAATCTCTGACTATTTGTATTTCGCTTACAATTCTTGCATCGTGTGCCGCTTCACGGGCAGCTTCCAATGCAGTGTCAATCAATACCTGGGAATTTGCTATGCCATACATTGTAACAACATCATTAGAAACATTCATGTCAAAAAAGCGAATGGGAATACAACGTTCATATAATACTTTATGCCTTATCCGCTGTTCAATGCTGTATTCTTTAAGGCAGATATTATTCATGGCTTCTGCTTCCTCGGTAAATATCCGATCTTTAAGTGATTTAATTATTTCAGCAACCGCCGATGGGTTGAATATGCCGGTATTTATTGAAAGATGATAGTTTTCCGGCTCCCTCCAATCAATGCCAAAATAATATTTATGAAAACCTGCCCTATCCTGATCGCTTCGTTCAATTATCTGCTTTGCTTTGTGTTCATCACAATGAAAATAATTTTTTACTCTTTCAATGCGGGTGTGAAGGGGCGCTGTCAGAAATAAAGAAATGTGTCCGGGCATGTTTGCAAACACCATTCCTGCGCCCCTGCCGATAAAAACACAGTTTCCCTGTTCTGCCTCGATAAATATGGCTGTTTTTAAATAGTGAAGGTATTTATCCTTATCGTGGGAAAACGCTGCAAGCAGCGAAGGCTTACGTTCGTCAAATATTTTAAGTTTTTGCCCGTTAATTCCAAAAGACCTTATTTGTTCTTCCAAAGCTTCTTTGTCCACAAAACGATATCCCAACTGCTTTGTCAATTCACGGGCAGTTTCATCGCCCAGCGCGGCAAGTTCCCGGGATATGGTTATAATAGCCATAAAAACTCCAATTATTGGACGCAAAGATTCATAAGATCTATAAAAATTTGCATTTTTTTGCTGTATTTGGCTATTAATTGGGACAAGGGTTCTTTTGAAAACAAATTCAATTCACGCCAGTTAATTATCATTTCCGGGTGTTTTTTTTGCACATCGTCCAGTAAATTCTTCAGGTGTTTGTAGACAATTGTGCTGTTTTGTATTGCATTTTCAAGATACTCCTGCGCAAGATCATTATTGTAATTAATAATGCTGTTGATATAACGGGATTGTGCCTGATCCCGCTCAAAACGAAGCAATGCAGCTTTTAACCTTGAGCCGTCAGTGCCGTCATCAGAAAGCGATTCATCCAGCTTATGTATTGATTCAGACAATTCCAGCAATTGATGCATTGCTTCGGACATTTCTTTTGAAAGTGAAATATCGGTCCATTGGCCGCGAATAAGTAAAATGTCGCACAATTCATGGATTTCACCTTCAATAAAAAATTTTAGAAATGCCATTAAATAACTAATGCCTTCTGCAAACACAAACCCGGAAAGCCCTTTCTTTTTATAAACGCTTCCTTTCCCCGTGTTATAAAATTCAGTTTCCTCAACATAGATGTTTTCAAAGACTTCTTTTACTAATTCACCGATTTTCTTGTTTTTTACGCCGGTTTTTATTTTATCAATGCACTCCTGCGCTTTCGATATTCTTGTCTCAATCCAGGCTTCAGCAATATGCTCATCCGGAATTCGGGGTTTGCATGCCCAAATTGGGTTTTTATCGCCAAGCTGCACAAGCAATTCCAGGATTTTTGAATTAAGCACATCGCGCAATCCGGCAAAAATTTGAGTAAATTGGCTTTCAGTAATAAAATCATCCCCGGCGCAAATTTTTATTAGCCTAAACAATGTTTTCCAGTCGTTATCGGCAATTACGCTTAGAGAAACGGCCAAAAATTCACTAATTTCCTTTGTAAGCAATAAGGCTTTTACATTCATAAATTTCGGCTCAGTGGAAAAAATCCCCTCGGAAAAATTTGGATCAAATTTCTTAATCAGCCCGGGATAATCAAAATTTGACAAATAAAAAATAACCATTACCAGATTGTAACAACGGTTTATTCCGTTTACCCGCTTTGCATCAAACATTTTATTAAGGCTGTCGATGTCTTTGCTAATCTGCGCGGTTAATTCATCGGGAGGGCTTGTCTTGGCAAGCTCGTCAATTACCGCGGGATCAAGCTTTTTGACCATATTTATAATTTCCGGAGTCATAAAAGCTTCCAGCACTATCCGCCTAAGTTTCGTTACTTTTGCGGTTTCCTTCATAAATTTTCTAATGGGCAATATTAACTGGTAAAGAGAATAAAAAAACTGCCCCAATGACGCGTCTGCTTCATCGGTCTTTATACGGTAAAATTTTACAAACTTGTTCTCTCCCAATTCTTTGTATCTTTGACGAAGCACTAAATCTTTGTCAGACATATTTTCGGTATTATCACCGGAAAAAAAAGAAATTACTCTATCAACCAAATCTTCCGCCATAATAGACTCCTGAATACATTTGAACTTGTTTCAAAAACAGTTTTATTCCTAAGTTTCCTTCTTGGAACATGTAAATATTACATTATCCCTTAAAAAAAATCAATGCTAAATGCTGAATATCCTAAGTTTTTCACTTCGTATCTATTCAGTTTTATTGAATGAGGGGGTTTACACCCCCTCCGCTCGAAAAAAACTCTTGTTTTATTTCGAGCTACCCCCACCAAACTATTTCCCGCACATAGGCAACTGAATAGTTACTTTACTTCAAATGGCTCTAACCATCCATCCTTTTGAATCCGGCAAGGTTCCGTATTGAATGCCTTTGAGGGTGTTTCGCATTTCTGCTGCAAATTCGCCGGGTTTTCCGTCATTAAATACCGCTTTTTTATCCTGCCAAGTGATTGTTGTTATAGAAACCGCCCCTGCCGCAGTCCCGCTTACAAAACATTCCCTGGTTTCTTCCAGGGCTTCATCTATGGCTATTTTCCGTTCAGTAACCGAAATGCCCTTATCCCTTGCAAGCTCTATGATGCTTGCGCGGGTAATGCCCGGAAGTATAGTATCGCCCAATTCAGGCGTAACCAGTTCGCCGGATTTTAAATAAAAGAAAATATTGCAGGAAGAGCCTTCNTCTACATATTTCCGGTGCACGGCATCCAGAAAAATACATTCCATGTACCCTGCATCCAGGGCTTCCTGCTTTGCCAGAGTGGCTATTACATAATTTGAACAGGCCTTTATCCAGCCTGTGCCTTTTGGGGTTGCCCGAATCATCTCGCTGACCAGAGCGCCTGATTTATCCAAAGAAAAATAAGAACTGACAGGGGTGGTTATTATAAGAACCCAGGGTTCACGGGAAGTGTTTACGCCGATTCCGCCCTCTGCAATGGTAAAAGGCCGGATATACACCGATTCTGCGCTTAAAAAAGAATCTTTTTCCCATTCCGGCTTGTAAGCGGGATAAAAACCAAGTTGTGCATTGCGTTTTACTGTTTCTACGCATGCCTTTACAAAAGATTCTTCGGGAAACGGGGGCATACAAAGGCCTTTCATTGAGTTATAAAAGCGCGCGGCATTCCTGTCCGGGCGGAATAATGCCAAACCGCCGTTTTTTTGAGGAATAGCTTTTAATCCTTCAAAG
>WRNF01000020.1 GCA_009776715.1 Treponema sp.
AGTTTTGACTCATTGCGGAGTTTAAAATTTTACAGCCCATACAGGCTGGGTTTTAAAGTTCATTTATTTAATTCCCATTACCAATTTTTTTTAAAACGGCTCTGCTACCGAACCAAGAACCTGTGCGGTCTGTGTGTCCAGGGCACGGAGACGCAAACGGCGCAGATTCCCTCCTCCAGTGACAGATCCGGTAATGATAACATTCGCTCCTAAATATTTTCCGATAGATATAGCCGAAGCATCGTCAGCCTCACCGGAGTACTGAAAGTCCCGTTCCTTCCGCAGTTCGTCAAGCTGATTTCGGTCAACAACCTTAATGTTCTTATTAGACAGATTAGACAGAATAGCCTCCAGGTCGCCGGCAATAAATTCAGCGATATCGCTGTCTTCAGCAACAACAGACATAATAGCAATGAGCGAATCGCGGGGTAATTTTTCTGCAATTTGGTCAGCAGCCCGTTTCAACGCGCCTTCCACTCCGCTGCTATTATTCGTTGTTGCCGGCATATTGGCTGATGCTGTGTTAGTTGTGCTGCTGCTTGTTGCGCTGCTGCGGCCCTGCTGTTCAATGACAAGCTGGTCCGAAGAATGAGGCGTAAGGGTAAAAGTTACAGAACCGGAGCGGACAGTAAAACGGACTTCATTTGATGTCAGGAATCCCATTTTGGCAAATATGACATAATCACCGTCGCTCACAATAATTTTTCCTTCCATGCCGTTTGTCAGGTTTAACTTGTTGTAGCCGTCAATATACACCTGCGCCCTGACCCCGGCATTTATTGATGAGGATGCCCTTTTTACAATTATTTCCGATTGCCCTCTCTTTGGCGATTGAGCGTATAAACCAAATGTCATTAAAAATACGGTAATAATCAGAATTATTTTCTTTTTCATTGTATTGCCTCCGGTTCTGAAAAAGGGGTTTGTCATTCTCCCAATACAACATTAGCAGACCATATTTCCGTGTAAGCTCCTGCATTTGAGATAAAGAACACTTTGTTATCCTTGCCTATGCTGTACCAAATTATGTCTAAATTTCCGCTGGTTAATTCAGTAACACTGCCTCCCTCGGTATCCATCCCNTACAGGTGNGTCCGGTGATGTTTTACCTCCTGACCCTCTTTATTTTTGTAAGTAAGAACTACTACCCTTTTTAAAAATAGAATATGTTTTCCATCTTCGGTATATGAAGGCAAACAGCAGAATACCCCGTCTTGCTTTTCCTTGCTGGATATTCCGTAGAGCTGTGTTTGCTGGCCTATTTGGCCTATATCTGTATTCATTTCCATGATATTGCCGTTCTGGACAAATACCACTCTGTCCTCTACAGGATGCCATGAAGGCTGCTCGCCGGGGCCAAGCGTGATATTAAAGATGTTGCCTCCCTGAACATCATGCGCAACAACAACCCCGTCTTCACGCAGCATAACGATATTGGCCTGGTTTCCCGTGCCTGTCTGGCATACAATAACGCCGTCACGAATGGAAGGAAATGAATCGTAATTGCTCAAGGGTCTCTGGGTAATAAATGTTTTAGCCGTGCTGTTTACGTTGCCCTTTACAAGCTGCTTTGAGCCTCTCTCGGCATCTGCATAGATAAAATTAATTCCGTTTTCATAAAAAGCCGCCGATTCAGGGGCTTTGTCAATCACTACATTAATTCGGGCTAAATGTTTATTTTGAGCGTCAAAAACCGTCATCCCTTTGGGGATTGAAACAATTGGATTTAAAATAGGGTCAACGCCTACAACTAAAACCTGGGTGTTTTCTACAGAGACTGCAGTAGGCGTTTTAGCGAATACGCGGGCATTGCGTAAATAAATTACCTGGCTGTTAGCTGTTGTAGTAACTGTCTTTTCTTTCTTGTCATAAACATCATCTACTGTTACCTCATTGTAAAGCAGCGATTCCCCGTCCGGTGAAACGGTTACCCAATTTTTTAAAAATTGGTCATCGCTTATGCGCTCAACATTGCGTAAGGTCCCAGGATCATAGCCAATTTCATTATCTGGTATTGAATAATCGGGCTGGCTGAAGCAGCCGNTCATAACTATTATCAATGTAAATACCGCCATTGCCTTAAAAAANATATGTTTCATAAAATTTCCTTGTGGTCTTTCCCACCGTCTAAATTATCCGGCTATACGGCCGGGTTTTGTAAAAAAATCTTGTAAGTCCAATTATTCAAGCGCAACAAGGGCAGCCCAAATTTCAGTCTTATTCCCTGCATTTGAGATAAAGAACACTTCATTTCCCGCACCGCATGCAGGCGACCAAATATCTACCTTACCTCCGGTTAATTCAGTAATATTGTTTCCTTCGCTGTCCATAGCATACAGATGCTGCCACATACTGGATCCAACCGGCATATTTTTTATAAAAACAATATGCCTTCCGTCTCCGGTGTAAGAAGGCGAATAACAAAAAATACCTGCTTTTTTGTCATTAGCCGATATTTCATGAATCTGCGTTACCTGTGTTGTTTCCACATCCATTTCCCAGATGCCGCTGTCCCTGACAAACACCAGTTTATTTTCTATAGGATGCCATGATGGTTTAGNGCCGCGGCCAAGCACGGTTAATTCAGATCCGTTGTCGCGTAAAGTAACAATTTGCCGCTGCCCGTTAATATATACATCACAGGCGATAATATCGCCGCGGACAGACGGATTATTGTCCCCAGAGCCGCTGCCAATAGGGTTACGTGTAACAAATGTTTTGCCGCCGGAAACACTGCTCTTAATCAACTGCCTGGACCCGTTCTGATTCCTGGTTATGTATACAAAATTATTCCCATTTTCGTACCAGGCCGGAGCGTAATTATAGCTTTCAACAAGAGGCGTTTTTGCAAAATTCATTGCATTACGAAGATATATTATCCGGCTGCTGTGGGTATTGGTATTGTCGTTAGGATCGTAATCAACCGGCTGTTCACAATACAGCAGTTTTTGCCCGTCTTTTGAAACCGACAGCCAGCTTTTTTCAATGCCGTCATCGCTAATACGCGTGACATTCCGCAGAGTGCCGGAATCGTAAGAAAATTCTGTGTCAGCTTTTTTTGCGCCGCCTACTAAGGCGCAACTGGGCAAAACTAACGAAAAAAAGATAAACGCAACCATTGCCATAAGTATAAATTTGCATTTCTCCATAAAAAGTTCTCCTTTGCGGTCTTTCCCGCCGTCTTAATTATGAATATATTCATATCATATGTTTATATTATGAATATATTCATATAATATGTCAACCTTTTAATATGATTAATCTCATAATATTATCTATGGGATTTAAGGAAAATTTAAAGGAACAGCTTAATTATTCTGGCATGCATGTAAAAGAGTTAGCGTATTTATCTGGGATTAAAAAACAAACTATTGACAGTTATTTGAATACAAACAGCCATATACCTTCCGCCGAAGCTGCCGTGGCCATTGCCCGCGTCCTGGGAGTTTCGGTAGAATACCTTGTTACGGGAATAGAAGTAAAGAAAAAAGAAATTCCACACCAGCATGAAGCCCGTATAATTGCGGATATGTATACTGAATTGAGTGATAAAAGCCGAAAAATGGCATTAACGATTATAAATACAATGAGAAAGCTGGAAAAACCCGACAGAAAATCAAAATACAGCCGCTAATTTTTAGAGAATTTGAAGGCACAGAAGTATCACTAATGTAAACGAATGCCTGCCTAAAATTCCCTGGGAACAAAGCCTTCGAGAATGCCCATTCCTATGGTGTCTCCGTATTGTTCCAGCACAAACAAATCCGCATATATGGCGAAAAAATACGTTTTGCATTATTCTTCGAAAAAATATTGGAACCCTCTAAAAAACTAATTGGGGTTTTTAGAGGTTCCTTAATTCATTCCGTATTTTCAGCCAAAGGATCGGGGACCGGCGGGTTTTCAAAGACAGTGAACGGATCGATATCGATGCATTTGCAGGGATCACGGTTGCCGCCCATGTCCCAGGCAATAGTACCGTTAATGACGGCGGCCTTTTTCTTAAATGCATGTATATCCATTAATGGCTCGAATACCGTGTCTTTTTTAAGAAGCGGCTTTGCATCATATAACCTTACTGAACCGTCATTGAAATAGGCATAAACTTCAAAATTATCCGTAGGCAGCACCTGCAGCACTTTTGGATAAAAATACCTGGTGTTTAATTTCGTCATTCTGTTATTCCAGTGGATTTATGGCATTTAAAGGCTGGCCGCTTTTGGCCAGTTCCCAGTTTTGCATTAATTCGTCTTTGTGTATCTCGCACCATGCAAGCGCTAATTTTAATTGTTTGTTTGGCAAATAACCGCTGTTAATAATACCGTCTTGTATTAACACTGACGCTTCATGCTCTGCGTATTCAACATGAAAATGCGGAGGATTATGTTCATCCCAATTCATTGTTATTTTTATTCCGTAAAACAAACTTACTGTAGGCATTTTTTAATTCTAAAATAACAGAGAAAAAAAATCAATGAGTTGCATAAGCCCTATTGAATATACACGATGTTTTTTGTATGATAACTTATCAGTGATTTTATTTTAATAGTTATTTTTTTATGGAGGGTCTATGAAAATATTTGAAATGCTAGGGCAAAGCGGCGTTTTAACATTGCTCGGCGTATTCATGGTTTTTGGATTTTTGTTTATTGTGGTCATTAGTGTTACCATTGTGGGAAAAATCCTCCGTTTGACAAGTTCAAACAAGGATGCAGAGAATCAAATTCCTGCAGTTGCGCCAATTGCCATGAGTGCCAAGCCAAATGCAGAAAATGCTGCTGCAGCCGTTACTGCCGCGGCAGTCCCTGCCGCAATTGCTTCTGCAGTTAATGAATACCGAAAAACCAATTAAAAAACCGTCTAAATTGCCGGTTTTATCTTAATGTTAAGGAAGGATTAAAATGCCAAAAGTTAAACTCACAGATTTAGTACTGCGAGACGCGCACCAATCTCTGTTTGCCACTCGAATGGTAACTGCAGATATGCTGCCAATATGTGAAAAGCTTGATAAAGCTGGCTTTTTTGCACTAGAAGCCTGGGGAGGAGCAACCTTTGACTCCTGCATACGTTTTTTAAACGAAGACCCCTGGGAACGGCTTAAAAAATTAAAAAAAGCCCTGCCAAATACAAAAATAATGATGCTTTTGCGGGGACAGAACCTGCTTGGTTACCGGCATTATGCCGATGATGTTGTAGCCAAATTTGTCGAATACGCTGCCAAAGACGGGGTTGATATTTTCCGCATTTTTGACGCAGTGAACGATCCGCGGAACTTTAAAGCAGCCGCCGATGCCGCAAAAAAAACAGGCAAGCATATTCAGGCGGCAATTTCCTATGCGGTAACGCCTTTCCACACTATTAAAAAATATACCGAACTGGCAATACAGTATGCGGATATTGGAGCGGATTCCATCTGCATTAAAGACATGGCCGGCCTGCTTAAACCTTTCGAAGGGGCTGAATTGGTCAAAGCCATTAAAAAGGCAGTTGATCTTCCTGTTGAAATCCATACCCATGCCACTACCGGCATGTCGGTAGCTACTTTAACCAAATGCGCCGAAGCGGGAGCGGAAATTCTGGACACGGCTATTTCNTCCATGTCAATGGGCACTAGCCACAGCCCCACCGAAACAATGGTAGAAATTTTTCACGGCACCGAATACGACACAGGNTTGGACATTAATCTTCTNCTGGAAATTGCCGCTTATTTTCGTGAAACAAGGAAAAATTATAAAAATTTCGAATCGAGTTTTCTTGGCGCCGATACCCGTATTCTGGTAAGCCAGGTGCCCGGCGGCATGCTCAGCAACCTGGAAAGCCAGTTAAAAGAACAGGGCGCTTCCGACAAGATTGACGATGTGCTTGAAGAAATTGCCGTTGTTCAAAAAGNCGCCGGCTNCCCGCCGCTGGTAACGCCCACGAGCCAAATTGTGGGAACACAGGCGGTGTTTAACGTGCTTTGGGGCAGGTATGAAAGGCTCTCAGGAGAATTCCAGGATTTAGTTGCCGGCAAATACGGCGCCTGCCCTGCACCAAAAAATTCCGAGGTAGTAAAGAAAGCGCTTGCAGCCCTTAAACTGGATCAAGAGGTTACCCACCGTCCGGCAGATGACATTCCCTCTGAATTTTCCAAATTGGAAGATGAAACAAAAAAATTGCTGGGGACTGATTCGGTAAGCGTTGAAGATGTGCTTACCTACGCCATGTTCCCCAAAGTTGCCCCCAATTTTTTCAAAACCAGAGCCGATGGGCCTGTGGCGCTGAAGCCGGAAAGCGCGGCTTCTGAAAAGCCTGCTGCAGGGGCAGCTAAACCTGCCGGGAAAGCCGAGAGTTACAATGTAAACGTAAACGGCGTTAATTACGCGGTGGTGGTTTCTCCCGCGGGTACCATGGCAGTTACTGCTGCCGGTGCTCCGTCCGGCGGAATACCGGCTGCCCAGGTTATCGGCGGCGTTACCATTCCTGCTCCGGTAGCCGGCACAATCCTGCGTTATGCGGTGAGCGAAGGCGAGGAAGTGCAAAAAGGCACAACAATTATAATTATTGAATCGATGAAAATGGAACTGGAAATAAAATCCACCGAAACCGGAAAAGTGCACTTCCTTGTGCCAACCGGAACACAGATCGCCGCACAGCAGCCAATAGCGGAAATCGGCGGCGTTGTTATGCCCGGCGCCCCGGCGGCCCCGGTTGAAACTGCGGAGACGCCAATTCCGGCATCAACTGCCTCGTTAGGCGGCGCTGCGGTGCTTGCGCCGGTAGCGGGAACAATTCTGCGCTACACTGTGAGCGAAGGCGAGGAAGTTTTACCCAGCACAACAATCATCATTATCGAATCGATGAAAATGGAATTAGAAATAAAAGCTGCCGCTACTGGAAAAGTACATTTCCTTGTACCGACTGGAACACAGGTAGCTTCACAACAGCCCATAGCGGAAATAGGATGAAAATATGATAAACCTTAAAAAGAACCCAGTATATGTTACCAAAGTTTGCCTGCTTATTTTAGTTTTGGCTTTTGCTGCNTTTGCGGCAAGCACAATATTTGGCCCCCGCGTCCAGGCAGACGGAGGCCNTGCTGCATCAAAAGATGATACTGATGAAATAATACACGGAACTTTGGTTCTTGCTCCAGGGGACGGAAAATTAATAAAATATTTAGTGAAGGAAGGCGAGGAGGTTAGCACAGGAACCCCTGTTGCAGAAATCGAAATAAACAGAGCTGCCCAACAGCTTTTATCTCCAATCGGCGGAAAGGGAAAAATCAGTTTAAAAATTCCTGAAAATGCCAATTTTACAAAAGGCCAAACTATTGCCGAAATTGAAATAGCACACATTTCTATTGTTGATTCAGTTGAAAATATTTTAAGAACTACCGGAATTTATGCATTTTTTACCGATGAAGAAACATCGACAACCCCTTCGGGCGATACATTCACCGTATACGGCTGGATGCGGCTGCTTATGGTTGCGGTGGGCTTTCTCATTGTCTATTTGGGAGCGGCAAAGAATTTTGAGCCATTGCTTCTTATCCCCATCGGTTTTGGCACCATTTTTGTAAATATTCCCTTAGCCGGAATGGGGGATGCGCCGCATGGTTTTTTGCATATAATTTATGAAGCCGGTGTAGGAAATGAATTTTTTCCATTAATAATTTTTATCGGGATTGGCGCCATGACAGATTTTGGGCCGCTTATAGCCAATCCAAAAACAGCCCTGCTGGGAGCGGCAGCCCAGATTGGCGTATTTGGCGCCATGTTCTTTGTCAGCATTGCCAATTATCTGCCCGGTGTGCTGTTTAACCTTAGAGAAGCCTGCTCAGTGTCAATCATTGGAGGCGCCGACGGGCCGACCACCATTTATATTGCCGCTAAACTGGCACCGCATTTATTGGCCACAGTCGCAGTGGCGGCATATTCCTATATGGCGCTGGTGCCGATTATTCAGCCGCCCATTATGAAGCTCCTTACTTCAAAAAAGGAGCGGCTAATTAAAATGCGCCAACTAAGGCCGGTTTCCCAAAAAGAACTTATTCTTTTTCCTATCGTGGTGTTTCTTCTTTCGTTATTGTTAATTCCATCCGCGGCGCCGCTTATCGGCTGTTTGATGTTCGGAAATTTTCTTCGCACGTGTAAAGTGGTGGACCGTCTTTCGGACACATCCCAGAACGCATTAATGAACATAGTGTCTATGTTCCTTTCACTTGGAGTCGGCAGCCAAATGACGCCGGAAAAATTCCTTAATTCCAAATCGCTCATTATTGTGCTAATGGGATTGATAGCTTTTGCCATTGCTACCGCAGGCGGTGTAATGATGGCTAAATTAATGAATCTGTTCCTGAAGGAAAAGATTAATCCGCTCATCGGTTCTGCCGGTGTTTCTGCAGTGCCAATGGCTGCCCGTGTTTCCAATAAAGTCGGGTTGGAAGAGGATCCGGGAAACTTCCTGTTAATGCACGCCATGGGGCCAAATGTTGCCGGAGTTATCGGCACGGCCATTGCTGCCGGTGTAATGATTTCGGTGTATGGCGGCTAACGGCATGAAATGAACCGGATTAAACGCAGCCTGTCAGAATTTTTTACTCAGGAAACCGCCGCTGCCGCAGGATTCATTGAACGCTGCGGCAGTGCGGATCCTGTAATAACTTCGCTGGAATACGATTCCCGTAAAATAATCGGGGGAGCCTTATTTTTTGCCCTGCCGGGCCTGCATTCCAACGGCCACCATTTTATTCAAGAGGCAATAGAAAAGGGAGCGGCAGCAATTATTCATGAGGCAGAAATTAATGCAAAAAAAGACGGGATTGTATATTTAAAAGTAAGCGATTCCCGTTTTGCAATGTCTCCAGTTGCCGCCGCTTTTTATGGTTTTCCTTCCCGCAGAATGCTGGTTGCCGGGGTTACCGGAACCGAGGGAAAAAGCACCACAGTGTTCCTAATCTGGCAGTTGCTGCAATTACTGGGGAAAAAAGCAGGATTTTTTTCCACCGTGCAGTATTCCAGCGGAGGCGAAGCAATCTGGAATCCTGAACACCAGACAACTCCGGAAGCAGTAACGGTACAGCGGATGCTGTGGGAAATGGCCGAAAACGGCTGCCTCTGCGCGGTATTGGAATCAAGTTCCCACGGTCTTTCTTCCAAAACAAACCGGCTGGGCGATGTTGAATTTGACGTTGCGGTTTTTACCAACCTAACCCATGAGCACATGGAATTTCATGGCACATGGGAACAATACCGTGACGACAAAGCAAACCTGTTCAGGGCGCTTACCCGGCATAAAGCAAAAACAATGGAAGGAATTGTAAAAGCGCCGTTTGGCGTAATTAATGCAGACGATAAAAATGCGGTGTATTATGCAGGATTAATTGATAAAAAATTCAGCTTTAGCGTAAAAGGAAAAGCCGCAGATCTGACATTAAAATCCATTCACAGCACCGCATACGGCAACTGGTACAATATATACAATTCCAATGATAATAATTTTATCACTGTGCGGGACTGCCTGCCCGGTGCCTTCAATGCAGGAAATTTATTGGCAGCATTGCTTGCGGTATCCGGCATGTCCGGTTTGCCGGTTACAAAAACTATCGCTGTCTGCCCGCAGCTTCTGCCGGTACGGGGGCGTATGACCGCAATTAACAAGGGGCAGCCATTTGAGGTACTTGTCGATTATGCTCACACGCCTTCGTCTTTTCAAGCCATCTTCCCTCCGTTACGGCAGAGAATCTTAAAACAAAACAAAGGCGAAGGCAGAATTATCAGCCTCTTTGGTTCNGCCGGAGAAAGGGACACGAAAAAACGCGCNGAACAGGGCAAAATTGCCGCATTGTATTCGGATATTATTATCCTCACCGATGAAGACCCGCGGNGAGAACAGCCCATGGCCATACTGGAAGAAATAGAAAAGGGAATTTCCGAACAAAACGCAAGCGAGGAAAAAACAGTTATATTTATCCGCGAAGAAAACCTTTTTTTAATTCCCGACCGCCCTGCGGCAATCCGCAAAGCATTAAGCCTTGCCCGCCCTAAAGATATTGTTCTGCTGCTAGGCAAGGGCCATGAAAATTCGATAATATACAAAGACCGCATTATGCCTTATGATGAAATTACAGAGGCAGAAAAAGCGCTGGAAGAACTTTTGTAACTGTTCAGTTACCTATGTGCGAGAAACAGTTTGGTGGGGGTAGCTCGAAATAAAACAAGAGTTTTTTTCGAGCGGAGGGGGTGTAAACCCCTGAGTGTCCTACAGGACACACATTCAATAAAAAGCCAAAAAACTAGCAAAAGCTAGTTTTTGGGGTTGTGGGTAGCGGGTTACCGCTACCCACAACTGAATATAAAGGAACTAAAATGAAAAAAGATGTGTTTATGAACAATTACCACCGGCTGCCGGTGTGTTTTGCATGGGGAAATGCCGCATCGCTGTATGATACAGACGGAAAAAAATATCTGGATTTTACTGCCGGCATTGCAGTAAATTTACTGGGGCATAATTACCCGCCGCTGGTTAATGCTATTGCAGAACAAGCTGCAAAATGCTGCCATGTAAGCAACTACTACCAAAATGACACCGTGGCGGCTTTTGCGGAAAAATTGGTTGCTGCCTGTGCTTCCGGCGGAATGAAAAATGTGTTTCTTGCCAATTCCGGCGCAGAGGCCAATGAGGGGGCATGCAAAATAGCGCGCAAATATTCGCTGAATAAATACGGGCCGGGCAGGCATACCATTGTTACTTTGCAGGGAAGTTTTCACGGAAGGACCATTACCACTTTAGCTGCCACAGGCCAGGAAAAGTTTCACAAAGATTTTGGCCCCTTTACCGAGGGCTTTGTGCATATTCCTTCAGACAACATTAATGTGCTTGATAAAGCCCTAGACCGCAAAACTGTCGCCGCTTTGATGATCGAAGCCGTGCAGGGAGAAAACGGCATACGCCCCCAGCCGCAGAAGTTTATTGAGGCCGCTGCCGATTTCTGCGCAAAAAGGGACATACTTCTTATGTTTGACGAAATTCAATGCGGAATGGGAAGGACAGGAACTTTCCTTGCTTATGAGCAGTATCAGTGCAATGGCAAGCCGGTCAAGGCCGATGTGGTAACACTGGCCAAAGGGCTTGGCGGCGGCCTCCCATTAGGTGCAGTGCTGGCGGGGAAAAAAACCGCCGATGTGTTTCAGATTGGCGACCACGGCAGTACCTTTGGCGGCAACCCGATAGCGGCGGCAGCAGGCATGGTCGTGCTGGAAACGGTGAACAATCCCGCTTTTCTTGCAGAAATTACCCGCAAAGGGAAAAAAATAATGGCAACTGTCAAGAAATGGAAAAATCCGGCAGTGCAGGAAATCCGAGGCCGCGGCTTAATGATAGCGATTGACATTGACCGTGAGGCATGGCCGGTTCTGGAAGCAGCCCTTGCCCACCCCGGCTGCGGCCTTCTGCTTCTTTCCGCCGGCCAGAATACGCTGCGCCTTCTGCCGCCCTACACCATCACCGACGGCGAAATCGATCAAGGCCTGGAGATATTGCATAAAATACTGAGCATTAAATGCTGAGCATATGCTAAGGAGAATTGCCATGGCAACACAAACAAACCAAAAATGCTCTTGCTCCTATCCCTGCCCGCGGCACGGCGATTGCCGCGCCTGCCAGGAATACCACCGGAAAACCGGGTCAAGAACAAACTGCGGCAAAGACGGTTATGGGAAAGATAGCCCTAAAGCAAAATGACAATTCCCGAATAACATTTTTCTTGGCTTGTCTCTAACTTCATTTGGCCGCCCTGATTTAATAATAACCACGGAGGACACTGAGTATAAACCACGGAGAACACGGAGAAGAATAATAAATATTTTATTTTTTCCCTCTGTGTCGCATCGTAGATGCGCTCTCCGTTTTCCCCTCTGTGTTCTCCGTGGTAAAAAAATTGAAGCGATCTGTTCTTTCTCGAAAGTTACCAAAGAGTTGGTTCGCTGCGGAACAGCCTGCCTGCACCCGTCTGAGCGGACAGGCAGAAAGGCGCGGGGGCTTATAACAATGGCAATGGCTAAGTGCGAATAAGCCTATAATTGAATTTTCGGATTTTTTGTCGCTTGATAAGCATCACGATATTTTGTCCAAGTATAAACAACCGAATTTTCATATTCTTTCTCTTCAATATATACCATTCCTAAACTTATGCCATTATCAAATTTAAAAGTATTTTGTAACTCTATTGTCAATTCAGGCGAATATTCCCAAACATAGCGTGTTAAAGTACTGGTTGATGCAAAATCCCCAAGCGCGCCAAGGTTCATGCCTTTTCTTTTTGCAGGTTCTGTTATTGTTTTACTTACC
>WRNF01000021.1 GCA_009776715.1 Treponema sp.
GGTTATACGTTTTTCTCAAATAAAAAACCTGCCCTTTGAATTGATAAAATACAAACTTGGCCGCATAGACATAGATTTTATTGAAAAGGCTGTACTTCACATTGCCGGCATTGAAAAAGAACAACTGGATTTTACCGCTGATCTTTGCTTTGAACGCCGAATAACCCCAAATATTTTCACTGGTGCGGCAAATCTTATTCAGAAAGCGCAGGACCGGGGTGAAAAAGTTGTTTTTGCAACATCATCCTTGTACACCATTGTCCGTCCTTTGGAAAAATTCTTTCAAGCAAACGCTGTTCTGGCAAGCGCCCTTGAATTTAGCGGCGGCAGGGCTACCGGCAGGCTTATGGGCAACAGTCTTTTTGGACAGAAGAAAAAAGAGGCTGTGCAGAAATGGCTGGAAGAAAATAAAATACATCCCAGCGAGTCTTGCTGTTACTCGGATTCATACACCGATATTCCCTTGCTTAATTTATGCGGTAAACCTGTAGCGGTAAATCCAGACCGGTTTCTTAAAAAAGAAGCCTTACAATGCGGCTGGGAAATATTGTACTTTAAAAACACTTTGGGGAATAACAGATAACAGGCAGAAGGAAACTAAGTAGACAGTATGTGCGTTTATTTAAATACCCAAAGACATGGATCTCATTCCCCAACATCCTTATATGTTTTTTTTAAGTTACATAAAATTCACTGCCCTCCGATACCCGCCAGTGCCGGATACCCCCGGCTGGCAATGCCGGTAAAACTCCAGGGCTTTTCGGCGCCGCTGTTAAAACCAGGGCCTGCACTGGCGCTTGTCCAGAAATTCTCGCTGTAGAAACTGCTGTTTGCAATATCTTCTCCGTTTTTATCATTTTCATTTCCTGGAACTGTTGTTCCCGAAGGGTTATAAGAGCCGTAAGTGCCCTCTTCCAATAGCATGGAAGCAGAGGCGTAATTGCCGGATAATCCGGTAATTACGTTTCCGCATATACGCCCCACAGCTAGGCCGGAATCGCCTTTCGCTGTAACAGTTGAACCCAGGGCAACACAGTTTCTTATCAAACCGCTTGAAAGATTGCCTGCAAAGCCCCCGGCGTATACGTTTGTTCTTGTGGTGGCTGCGCCCTGAGAGGAAACCAAACCGGTTGAAAAACACCGCTCCAGCCAATAGTTATCATCTGTCAACTCTACGCTGCCGGCAAATCCTCCAGCATATATTTTATCATAATTAATGGCAGTTCCTGACGGAGAAGTGCTTTTACTATCCAATGAAACATTACCTGTAGCATAGCAATCTTCGAGCCAAACCTGATTTTGAATTCTGCCCCCAAAACCGCCGATGCAGAGTTCTGATGGGGTCAAGACCCAAACGGGGTTGGCTACATATACCGTAGCCGTAACTGAGCCGGTGCTGTAAGATCGGCTTATCCTCTTGTTTGGCGTCCAAGAACCACCTATTTGAAATAAGCCCACAAAGCCGCCGGCGTTGAGAGCAACGTACCTTCCCGGATTGTTCATGTTTATTATGCTCACTTCGACAGGAGAATCACTGTAACAGCCTTCTATGGAATCCCGCGTCAAACCGATGAAGCCTCCTACTCTAATGGATGCTGTTTGTGCCGTGTCCACTGTGTCCACTCTTGAGATTATTTCTACAAGCCTGGCCCGGCTTCTACAGTTGATTAAATTTACACCGGTAACGATTTGTCCGGCAAAACCGCCTATACTCGTATCAAAATCACTTACTCCGGTATATTGCCTTTCAACATGAATGGAACCGTCGCGGTACTCACAATCTTCAAAAGTGATAAGGTTATTATTGCCGTTATAGGGAGCGGCGCATACTCCTCCAAGACTGATATGGCCAGGGCCTTCAACTTTCACATACATATCCCCGCTGGCCGTTGAGCTTATTACCGTTACCGGCCTCTCATTGTGGTTTCCGGCAATAGAAGCATTGTTATTCCACACAAACCCTGCAATTCCAACTACGCCGCCAATCCATGTAAACGAAAGAACCTCATAATTTTCAGGGATATCAATTGTACCGGTAAAATCACCGTCCAATAAATGTCCTTCCTTCATTCTTCCAATGATTCCGCCGCAGATATATGCCAGGCGGTTATCTGTACTGTTATTACTGGCCCACATTCTGAGGGTTGCGGAAACTTTAACATCCTCTATTTTTCCAAATCCCTGACTTTCTCCGGCAAGACCCCCAATGAAAATGAAACCTGTGTTACTATTACTAGTATCAGTATTTCTTGCATCCACAATTCCGGCAACAGTTACTTTGTTTATCATCAATTTGTCGGCTGATACAGTGCTGTCATTGGCAATAAAGCCTGCGATTCCTCCGGCCCGGATAAAACCGTTGCCGGTTCCGGTTACATGTAATTCAATTTCAGTAAGGCAGTTTTCAATTTGAGAGGTGGATGCCATGTACCCGACCATTGCCCCGGCGTACAAATAGGAAGATGAAGTGATGTTCACTTTACCCGGTCCGGTAATTATTGTATTGGAAATTGTAGTGTTGCCGTCTGCCCGTCCTACAAGGCCGCCGATGCAGGAGGTGCTTGTTTCGGCTGCTGTAACTGCGGAGTATACTATGCGAAGGTCGCGGATTTCCGCATCTTTCACATAACCGAAAAGACCAGTAGTGTATTCAGAGCTGGCAAAATTGCCGTTTATGGTAATGCTATGCCCATTGCCGTAGAATTTTCCGCCGAACGGAACAATGCTGTCACCAACCGGAGTCCATTCCCCACTCTCTAAAACAATATCTTTCATCAATACAAAATTTTTCACCATACCAGAGGTCTGGCTGTTCATTGTTAATTGTCCACTGTTCACTGAATCAATTATAATCGTATTGCTTTGATCTACCTTCATCCCCGGAAAGTTCCAAATTGTCAGCGGGCCTTTTATTCTGTTATCCGTATCCCCGCTGCCTGAGAGTTCAAGGTATATATCGTAGCGGTGAATGCCCGTTACCGGCTGTCCTGACCGTACCCCATCGGCATTCGGCGGCTGCACATTCCTGATATGCATTTTGTTTTCTTCCGCCTCCAATACTGCATCTTGGCGCGGCCCTGAGTCTTGGAAATAATACAACTGTACCGGAATTTGCGCCTGCTCATTTTCGTTCATTAATTTCCATGTTATGCTAATCTCATCCCCATCATAATAGGCCTCCCAGTCTTCAACAGTAACATTGGAAAAACTCCCTGTTTTCCAGGGAAATTCAACAGTTTTTGTCAAGGAATTTCCTATAAGGTTTTTTATTCCAGTGCCGACAGTAACAGTTATTTCGGCATTCGCAATCGCATCGGGTTTATCCGCATCCGCCTCGATAATAATAATATTTCGGTTTGCATCCCACACTGGGTTTTTATAATACTTGGCTGGCCCGTTAAGGCCGTCAATATTAAAAACGCTTCCTTTTGGCTGCATTTTTTCGTCCAGGGTTCTCATTGTTATTGTAATACTGTCTTGTGCAAATAGCGCCGTATTGCCGTCTATGGGTGCGGCAAAGTACAATATAATATTTTGATTTTTTGCATAATAACCGCCTGCCTGCATGAAAGGAAAAGTACGCACAATGCGCGGCGCTTCAATACAGAAGGGAACCAGGGTTACCGCCCCGGTGGAATCAAGCGTAATACTGTTTATGCCTCCGTTCGGATCAACCTCGGGAAAAACTTTAACCGGAACATCGATACTGTCAAGAAATCCGGCAGGGTCTGCATCAAATTGCCAGCCCTGCGGCAGCACGTTTGAGGCATAAACCCGCCACTCTGTCAGTGCATAATCGGCCTCTGGCGTAAATTCCAGGTTAAAGGGATAGCCCTTTCGCGGCCTTTCATTTGTCCGTTTGGCATCAAAACACCTGCCTGTTCCGTTCTGGGGGCTGGCTCCCCATGCATTGGGATAGGCAACGCTTACCGTAAGTTTTGCCGCATTCGCCCAGGCAATTTCCTCGTCTATTTTTTTTATATAATGAGGATCTTTCTGTTTGGTTAAAAGATCGCAATTAAAAAAGAAAAGTGAAAAAAGAAAAAAGAAAAAAGGAAGGAGAGAGTGGGTTTTACGAAATGAAGATATAAACAACATATATTGATTATACCAATGTTTCATTCATTTGTCAATACTGCCGGGAAAGGGTTATTATCTCGTAGGGGTCATCGCCGTAACGGCGGTGCTGGACTGCTTCTGTTATGTGATCTGATCCGATTACTTCTTTTCCGTCCAAATCGGCGATAGTTCTGGCCACGCGTAAAATGCCGTGATATGCGCGGCCGGACAGCCCCAGATGGGAAAGGGCTTTGTGAAAGGCCTCCTTCGTTTGCCTGTTCATGGGGCAAAATGCTTCAATTTTACCTGCCGGGATAAGGGCATTGCGGCGGATGCTTTTGCTTCGCTGCTGCTGAACGGCTACCGCTGCCATAACCCTTTTTTTTATATCTGCGCTGCTTTCCCCGGAAGCATTTCTGGAAATATCATTTATTCCCGCAGGAATAACCGCGGCACGAAGCTCAATCCGGTCAAGCAGGGCGCCGCCGAATTTTTTCCAATACCGGTTAATTTCTTCCGGCGAACACAGGCAGCCGGGCATTACATCATAGCCGTGGCTTATTCCCAAACGCCCGCAGGGGCATGCGTTAGCCGCTAATAATAACTGAAACCCGGCGGGAAAACGCACCACTCTTTCGGCACGGGCAATGCTGACTACCCTGTCTTCAAGCGGTTCGCGCAAGGCCTGCAACACATTGCTTTTAAATTCAGGCGCTTCATCAAGGAACAGCACTCCCAAATGCGCAAGGCTTATTTCCCCCGGGCGCAGCGATCTGCCGCCCCCCAGAATTCCCTCTGCGCTTGCGGAATGGTGCGGGGAACGGAACGGGGGAAGGGAAATCAGGCGATCGATGCAGGCGCCGGAATCTGCTGTCCCGCCATTAATGACCGTGTTGGGTTTGGTTTTAAAATACCCGGCCAAACTGTGCAGCCTTGTAACTTCCACCGCTTCGTCAGTGTCCAATGGCGCCATTATTGACTGCAGCCGCCTTGCAAGCATTGTCTTTCCTGCCCCGGGCGGGCCAAAAACGAGCATATTATGCCCTCCTGCGGCGGCAATTTCCAAAGCCCGTTTGTACAGTAACTGCCCGCGCACATCGGCAAAATCAGCTTCGGCAGTCTCTGCAGGATTTGATTCAAGGGCTTTTTCCTTGCGAACAGCCGTTTCAGCAGTAAAAGCACCGGTATCATTTAAGGCGAACAGCGCATCAACCGCTTCACGCAATGTTGCAACGGCAGCGATCGGTACATGGCGGCCTGAACCTGCATCTTTGCATAAAATTGCCGCCTCCGCCCGGTTTTCCTGCGGAACAATTATCCCGCTGATATCTTCTTCCATGCCGGCAGCAATCGCGGCCAGAACGCCCCGTGCGGAACGGACCCTGCCGGAAAGCTCCACCTCTCCCATAACCAGCAAATTGGGCGGAACAGGCGCAATGTCAGCCGCCGCCATTACTGCCAGGGCAATCGGCAGATCAAGCGATGCCCCGTCTTTGCGCATTCCTGCCGGGGCAAGGTTTATCAATATCCTGTCCGCCGGAAAATTAAGCCCTGAATTTCTGAAGGCCGCCCGAACCCTATCCCGTGCCTCGCGGACAGCCCCTTCGGCAAGCCCGGTAATGTCTATGCCCGGAATTCCCCGCCGGATATCCGCTTCAACCCTGATAATTACTCCATCTGCCCCATAAGGCGCATATGCTAAAACGCTCATAAAATCCCCCTACTATATATATGGCGGAAAAATGCATTTTGCATTATTAAATTATGAAAAACTCTTGAAAAATAAGCGGATTCACAATACTATGGAACAATGGGAAGAATAAAAAGCGCGCTGGAAATTGCGCTGGAGCGTACAGAATCGGTAAAAACAAATAAAGCCAGCATTGGCCTGTACCAGGCAAAACAGGAAGGCATTAAAATTGCCAATGCTTTTTTAACGGATCCGTCAATTAACCTTGACAGCGAATTGAAAAAAAGGCCGGAAGAACTGCGGGAAAGTTTTAAGCAGGGAATTTTTGACGTGCTTTATGCGCAAATCTCTCTTCCGGCAGCGTTAGATGATATGCAGCGGATACAGGCGGCGGGCAAGGGGCTTCAGCTTCTTATTGACGATAAGCATTTTTCACAAATGTACAAACAATTTACCCAGGTGCTGTCGCAGTTCATTGAAGAAACAGCCCAATACGACCAGATGATACGGCAGCAGTATGCGCCAAAACTCCGCCAAAAAGAAGAAGAATTATCCCGCAGACTGGGAAGGGAGGTAAAACTGGATCCTTTGCAAGACCCGGAATTTATCAATTTTTATAATCAGAACCTTAACGCATTAAAAGCTAACTATCAAACTTTTATAGATCAGGTAAAAGACGAAGCGTTAAAAATATGGAATGAAAAAAAAGAATGAATTATGAAAATTTTGCCCAATGATTCCACAATTGTGCAACGTTGGAACAACCGCACTTTATTCAGCCTTTTATGGCCGCTCATCATTGAGCAAATCCTTGCTGTAACCATGGGTACGGTAGACACAATTATGGTAAGTTACGAAGGAGACTCCGCCATATCTGCCGTAAATATTATTGATCAAATTAACAATCTTTTAATAATTGCTTTTACTGCGCTTTCTACAGGCGGAGCTGTTGTAGTAAGCCAATACATTGGCAGAAAGGATCATGCCAACACAAGCGTTGCTGCAAAACAGCTTGTGTATATTGTTACCGTTTTTTCCTTGTTTATAATGATAATTGCCATGTTTTTTCGTTATAACATTATTTATCTATTTTACGGTAAAATCCCGTTAGATGTATTGGACGGTGCAGGTTCGTATTTTTTAATAACAAGTTTATCGTATCCGTTTCTTGCAATATACAATGCCAATGCAGCTTTGTACCGTTCTATTGGAAACAGCAAGCTACCAATGCGAATTACCATTTTAATTAATATATTGAATATTGGCGGCAATGCTTTGTTTATTTTTGGCATGAAGATGGGCGTTACCGGGGCTGCCTTGTCCACTTTTTTAAGCAGGGTCATAGCAGCGTTAATTACTGTATTATTACTGTACCGGGATAATACCAGTCCTATTTCCATCGCAGGCATTCTAAAAATTCGCATAGTCCGTTCAATGGTAAAAAACATTTTATACATAGGCATTCCCAATGGAATGGAAAGCTCGTTATTTATGCTGGGAAAACTGCTTACCCAACGCCTTTTTACAATATTCGGGACAGAAGCTATGGCGGCTAACGCTATAGTAAGCCTTATTAATTCATTTTCATTTATGCCCGGAAACGCATTCGGCCTGGCCTTGCTGACCGTAGTTGGGCAATGCGCCGGTGCTGGGGATTACAGGGAGGCAAAAAAACAAACATTAAAAATTATGAAATATGCCTATATAACCCTGGGAATAATTAATATTGCAATTTATATTCTTATGGAACCGATTATTGGCTTATTTATGCTCAGTGCTGAAGCTCAGAGTTACGCAATAGTATTTTTGCAGGTGCATTGCATTTCAATAGCCCTTGGCTGGGCGCTTAGTTTTACGCTGCCAAATGCGCTGCGGGCCGCAGGCGATGTCCGCTTTGTAATGATTTCCGCTTCTATTTCAATGTGGATTGTCCGTGTCAGCGCATCGTACCTTTTTGTGTATCTGATTGGGCCGCTAGGGGTTTGGCTGGCCATGGCAGCGGATTTTTTTGTGCGGGGAATGATGTACTACCTTCGCTGGACCGGAGACAGGTGGATGGAGAAACGGGTTATTCGGCATTGATGCGCTGGCTTGCAGAGGAAAGAAATAATTTTCATGGTAACCTATACTGTTGCCATATTTTTTAGTATCCGTACTGAATGAGCATGCAATTGAATATGTTGAGGTGTTAAAATTTGTTCCCCGCTTAATAAATCACAAAACATGCCGCGGCAATAAGTTCCTAAATTTATAACATCATCGTTATCAGAAATATTAACAGCCACAAATATTTGCTCATCTTCATATAAACGTTCAAAAATAAACGGACGTTTATATTCCAAATAAATTTGTTGATATTTACCGTATTTCAATGCTTTTTCTTTTAGCCTTAAATGTGCAAGTTCGCAGATATACCNTGTCAGCCATGTGTCATAATTTGCCCGGGTTTCAATATCTATGTAGGGCCGNAAAGGGTGATCATCATCATTTTCTTTGATTCCTTGAATGCCCCATTCGCTTCCATAATAAACAGACGGGATTCCGGGTAAGGTAAAAAGAAGCGCATACAAGGTTTTCAGATGAGCGGAATTTGTTACAATGCTTGCTATACGGGTTTGATCGTGATTGTCCAGGAATGTATGCAAAGGCAGTCCGTTATCGGGAACCGAATTTTGCAGACAGTTAGCTAATTCATACAGGTTATTGTCATTATGGCAAGAAAACAAACTTTTGTATAAACTGTAATTTGTAACACTGTGCAATGTGGATGCGTTAACCCATTTTGAATAATCGCCGTGGACTACCTCGCCCATGAGCCAAAAGCCCGGTTTTTTTGCATCTGTTACCTGACGCAGTTCGGCCATAAAACTAAAATCCAATACATCCGCTGCATCCAAGCGCATCCCGTCAATGTCAAAAAAATCAATCCAAAACCGAACAGCATCTAACAAATAATTCCTTGTATCAGGATTTTGAAGGTTGAATTTTGGAAGTTCATAATGTCCGCTCCAGGTGTTATAAGTAAAATGATCTCCAAAGGGACTTTGTTTTGAGAAATCTACGCCGGAAAACCAGTCTGCATAATTCCGTTGGTTTTGCTGCAATGCCTGAAATGCAAAAAAGTCCCTTCCGCAATGGTTAAAAACACTGTCAAGAATTACCCTAATTCCGTTTTCATGCAATTTTTTAACAAGGGACTGAAACTCGGCATTCGTGCCAATACGGTTATCAATCTCATAATAATCCGTCACATCATATCCATGGGAACGCGATTTAAGCACAGGGCTTAATAATACCGCATTAAACCCCATGCCTTTTATGTGAGGAATCCATTTTTCAAATTTGGCTGTTTTTTGTTCCAATACCGAATAATTATTTAATAATGGCGCACCTACAGCCGAAAGTGAAAAAATGTGATATATCTGAGCATCTTCATACCAATAATGTTCCATACTTTCCTCAAATACAATACCTAATGATTAAGTATACTCTTGAAAAACCTGCTTTTGCAAGAGCTTTTGGATGTAGTCCGTAAGGAACCCCGTTTATCGGAGAATTTAGTGGTTATTTACCGCAAAATTCCACAAGTCCGACAGGCTCCTAGGCTTCTTCTTAAAAAAATTTTTTTCTTGTTTTTTCACCGTTTTTATGGTATATTATTATTAAATGTCGAGAGGCTCTTGCAAAACTATTTTAAAAGCCTTCCTAAAAAAATGCTATATAATTATAACATTAAGGTTTTAATTACGAAATCTTTTGGTTTTCATAATTTAACAGAATGGGCATTAAAAATGTGCCATTAAGGAGATTATTTATATGGAAACAGCTAAAAATTTTCTGCTGCTGTGTGCGTCCTTTTTTCTGGCATTGGCATGTAAAAACCCTGCGGCCCCGTCTGCCCGGCCTAATAACATTGAAAAACTAAAAAATGAGTATACTGTTACCTACAATGCCAAGGGCGGGAAAGGCGAAATGAAGGACTCTGTTTTTACCATTGGCGTTTTGGCAAAACTGCCCCCTAACACCTTTACCTTTGAAGGCAGCGTGTTTACCGGCTGGGCATTAGCAGAATACGGCGATGTGGAATTTGCAGATAAAGCAGAAATAATAGACCTTGCCCCCGCCGGGGAAACAATTACTTTATACGCGAGCTGGGGAATAAATGTGTACACAGTGGAATACGATCCAAACGGCGGCGAGGGCATTATGCCGCTTAGTGTTTTTACCCTGGGCAAAGTTTTTGCGCTGGCAGCCAATGCCTTTGCCAAAGAAGGCTATACTTTTGCAGGCTGGGCATTGTCGGCAGGTGGGGATGCGGTGTATGCGGATGGGGAAGAAGCGCAGGACCTTACACCGAATGCGGGCGAAACGGTTGTCTTATATGCGGTGTGGAAAAACATTAGCTATACAGTTGCATACAATGCAAACGGCGGCAGCGGGGAAATGGAACATTCGGTTTTAAGCTACGATGAGCCGCAGGATTTAAGGCCGAATGTTTTTACCTTTGAAGATTTGGTTTTTGCAGGCTGGTCTACAGCCACGGAAGGAGAGGTGGTTTATGCGGATGAGCAGACGGTGCTTAACCTGACCAATATACAGGGAGAGGCCCTTACGCTGTACGCCATTTGGGGAAGCGGCATCTATACCGTTTCCTACATCGCCAACGGCGGCAGCGGGTACATGGCCCCCGGCATAGCTACGCTGTACCAGGAATTCACGCTGGCGGCCAATTCCTTTACCCGTGAGGGCTATTTTTTTGCCGGCTGGTCATTGCTGAACAACGGTGAGGTGCATTTTGAAGACGAGGCATCAATACAAAATGTAGAGGACAATGCGGGAAAAACAATCAAATTTTATGCGGTGTGGCTGCCTGAAATGCACATAACATTTCCCCATGAATTGTGGGCATTATACGGGCAAAGCCTCTCGGACATTAATATTTACGATAATTTTTACTGTTCAATTCCCGGCACCTGTGCATGGGAAAAGCCTGACGAGTATTTCAGCAGCGCGGGAACATATGTGTACAAGATTATATTTACACCGGAAGATTTGGTTAATTACACTGAGGCAGCGCAGGAGGCGGAGATTACCGTATACCCCAGGTATGTTGACATAAGCGGAAGGCCGGGCCGCACGCTCATACCTTTCGACAGCGCGGATGAGCTGTACGGCAAAACCTCAATGCTGGAAATAACGCTGGACGGCCTTCTGGACGGAGACATAATAACGCTTGGCATTGACGAAGGCTATGGGCTGTCCCTGTCCGGCAATGACGGCATAGGCAGCAAAACCCAAAGAACCGTTGTTGTAAACTATGACGGATCAACCGTTGACGGAAGCGGCCCGGTAAGCCTTGAACTGCACATCATCGGCAATGACAATTATGTGCTGTACAATGCCATTGAATTTGAATTAACCGTACTTGACGGACAGGCTGAAAACCGCGCCATCCCGGTAACCCAGGCGAACGCCGCGGCGTTTAACGAGTACGCCAACAGCCCAGAGGGGCTTGGGCGGCATTACGCGCTGGCGCAGGACATAACGCTGGGCCAGGGAAACAACTGGACTCCAATAGGCGCAAGCGCCTCCCCCTTCACCGGCGGTTTTAACGGGAAGGGATTTACCGTTTCGAACCTCGCCATGAACAGCACGGCAAATTACCAGGGAATGTTCGGTTACATTGGGACTGGCGGCTTAGTGAAAAACACCGCCCTGATTAACGCCAATGTCAAAGGCGGCAGTTATGCCGGAGGCCTTGCAGGGCACAGCAGCGGCACGGTAGAGGGCTGTTACGTTACCGGCAGCGTCAGCGGAAGTTTTTATGTTGGCGGTATTGCGGGCTTCAACAGCGGCACAGTGCGAAACTGCTATGCAACAAGCAACGTTAACTGCAACAGCAATGCCGGCGGCATCGTGGGCTGCAACAATAACGGCACGGTGCTGAACTGCTTTACAACAGGCAGAATCAGCGGCATAACCGGCATTGGCGGCATTGCAGGGTTGAACAGCATGGGAACAATACGGGATTGTGCCGCGTTAAATTCGATAATAACAATGAGCAGCAGCGCAAGCACGGGCATAGGGCGCGTAACGGGTTCCGCCGGCGGCGGAGCCATGACTAACAACTATGGCCGCAGCGACATGATGGCAAAACACAACTGGAACGGAACTAACGGAACAAATAAAACCATAACGGGAACCGGCACGCACAGCGGCATTGACGGGCACGGCATAAGCCTGGAACAGTTAGACACTCAATCATTGTGGGTTACGGCAAGCAACTGGGCCTCCGCGGGTGCGTGGAATTTTACGGAAGTCTGGGAGCTAAACGCAAACAATATGCCAAAGCTAAGGCCGGCGGGCGGCAGCCAGAACCATGCATTGCCGCTGGGGGACGGGACGGAAGCGGATCCCTTCAGGGTGTACAACGAAGCAACGCTTAGGAGAGTCGGCACAGGCACAGATGGCTGGGATTTGGACAAACAGTACCTGCAAATCCAGGACGTAACGCT
>WRNF01000022.1 GCA_009776715.1 Treponema sp.
TTTTGAGCATTTTTTACTCTGCAAACTCCGTAAGGAGCCCCAAAATCGGAGATTTTAGTGGTTTTTGACCACTAAAATCTACAAGTCCGACAGGCTCCTAGCGGCCATAGATTTTAGTCAGCAGGCGAATTTTTTCTGCAAGAATGGGGCTGGCGGCATTAGGCAGCATGCGCCAGCGCCAGTTTCTGCCGCCAAGCGTTGATGGAATNTTCATTCGGGCGCGGTTATCCAGGCAAAGATAATCCTGCATGGGAATTATNGCAGTATTTGCCGCACTGGAAAGGGCNCAGCGGATAAAAGCCCAGCAGCCGTCTTTGGCCTTGCTGATTCCAAGATAATGCATTGCAAGGGCAAGGTCTTCCGGGCTTGCGGTTTTAAACCAGCCTAAGGCCGTGGGGTTATCATGAGTGCCGGTATAGACAACAGAATTGGGTTCATAAGCATAAGGTTTGTAATCACTTGATTCACGGGAATCAAATGCAAACTGCACAATTTTCATTCCTGGGTAACCCGATGCTTTGACCAGCGCTTTTACTTCCGGCGTAAGAAAGCCTAAGTCTTCGGCAATAATTGTGCTTCCCGGCATTGTGCTGTTTACTGCGTTAAAAAAATCCATGCCCGGCCCCTTTACCCATTCTCCGTTTACGGCATTCTCCGAACTGGAATCAATCGAATAGAAACTTTCAAAACCGCGGAAATGATCGATCCGCATAACATCGTATAATGTAAAGCCAAAACGCAAGCGGTCAATCCACCATTGGTAATTTGTGCCGGCCAGTTTTTCCCAATTGTATAATGGATTTCCCCAAAGCTGGCCGGTTGCAGAGAAAGGATCGGGCGGGCATCCGGCAACTTTCAGCGGATTGCCGTCTTCGTTAAGCAAAAATAATTCTTTCTGCGCCCATGCATCAACGCTGTCTGCGGCTGCATATATAGGCATATCGCCAATAATGCGAATTCCAAGTTTTTGGGCATAAATTTTGATTTCCTGCCATTGGGTAAATGCCGTATACTGCACAAATTGATAAAAATGTATGTCATCGGATAGCTGCTGTTCGATGTTCTTAATAAAGGCTGTTTCCCTCATTTTTGGCCTAAGGTCCCAGGAAGTCCAGGAAATGCCGCCAAGCATTTTTTTAAGCGAGGCAAAAAGGCAGTAATTGTCCAGCCAAAAGCTGTTTTTGCTGCAAAATGAAGCAAAGGTTTCTGATGCCTCCTCTTTTCCCTGCGAAACGAAGCGTGAATGCGCCATGCGCAAAAGCGTTTCGCGGTAACGGTAAAGTGCCGCATAATTCACTAAAGATACATTTTTACACCAGGAAACAGCATTTACTTCATTGGCCTTAAGCAAGTCTTGCCCTATCAGCAGGTCAAGATCAATGTAATACGGAGAAATGGCAAAAGAGGAATAACTTTGATAGGGGCTGTCTCCCCACCCGGTGGGATTTAATGGGAGTATTTGCCAGTATTTTTGCCCTGCATCGTTTAAAAATTGCAGCCAGTTGCGGGCTTCATCGCCAAATGCGCCTATTCCGTAGCGGGAAGGAAGGCTGCTGACGGCCAACAGTATTCCCGCCCCTCGTTCATCCAAAACTGACATATCATTACCGCCGGTACAGCAGGTTCAGCGCAAGTTCAACCTCGGCGATGCTTAAATCCAGGCGAGATGCAATTTCGGCAGGATTTAATCCCTGGGCCGATAATTGCGCAATTTGAACCTTTAACGCAGGTTTTTCCGCTTCAATTGGCTTTATCTTTTTTATGGTTTTTTTATCTTGAGGTTTTTTACTTTTATTTTTTATATCTTCTTTTCTACCTTCGTTTTTTCTACCTTCGTTTTTTATGCCTTCTTTTTTTATACCTTCGTTTTTATTTTGAGTTTTTTTTGCTTTATTGGTATTAGCAGTTTTTTCTTTTAAATCAACAGGCAAGGCGGCAGGTTTTGAATCCGGCAATTCCTCTACAACCAATGCAGACCGTATTCCCTTACCCAAATTGGCATACACTGCCTCTGCATTGCGGCTTCGCTGCAATTCTTTTACATATACCCCAATCCGTTTTTCTGTGTCATCAAGAAGGCTCTTTAAGATTTTAATGCGTTCTTCCACTAACAGCGAATCCCGGTCGGTTGCAGCGTCAATTTCAGCTATTAGGCGATACACTTCAGATCGGTATTCGGCCAGAAGCTGGGAAGCGGATGTATTGCGTTTTATGTACCAGCGCGAAAAGAAAAAACATAAAACGCAGAGAGAAATGCTAATAACAGACAGGGTTATTTCCATAACTATAGGCTTATATCAATTTTTTTGCCCAGGCTTGGATCGCGTATAACCTGAGCCATTGATTTTTCCTCCTGCCCTTGCTGTTTGTTTTCTTTTTTTTCCCCCGAACTGTTTTCCTGGTTATTGGCTTTCCGGTCTTTAACCTTTTCAGTGCCGTCTTCACCGGTATTTTGGGCTTTATTTACCGATTGGATGTTTTCCTCTGTTTTACGCTGAATNTCGGCGCCCAAAATTGCCTGCTGCGCAGCAAGCCCGTCGCGCTGGGCGCTTTGCTCTTTGCCGACTTTGTCTATTTGAGAAAATAATGCCTGAAGGTCAATTGGTTGTATAGCCATCAGGGCCTCTTCTTGCGTCTTCTTCGGGTTCTTCGTATTTTATCGGTTTAATAAGCCCGTTTTCCAGAATAAATGTTGTTGCCCTGTGTTCTTGCCGTATCTCATCCCTGGAATCTCGAATCACTATTTTTACACCGGGATACACCTTGGAAGAAGCTGAAATTTTTCCCCTTAATTTTAAAGATCCAAGGTATTCCTGAAGTTTATGAATTCCTTCCTGGGCTTTTTTGAAATCAACCATTAAAGTACTGCGCTTATCCATTAATTCCTGCAAATAAACTTCTTTTTCTTCGGGCAGGCTTTTTCGCTGTTTTTTCTGGTTAATAAGCGTTTGCATATTCAGTTTAATTTCTTCAAGTTGTTTCTCTGTATTTATTTTTAATTCTTGGAGCCTGTCCAGTTCTTCCTTGCTTTTTGGATCAAATCCTACTTCAAAAATTGTTTCTGTTCCGCTGGTGGGATTGCCAAGAACTTTGGCATTAATTTCTTCCCTTGCGCGGAGCCTGCCGCCCATTATGTGAGCGCGTTTGCCCTGGCAAATTATCCGATTTAAAGCGTCAATTTTAGAGTTAATTATCCCATCCGAAGCGACAACCATGTTGCCTGTTTCGATATTGGCATTTTGAATAAACCTTGCCCACAGGGATTTGCCTGCATGAATATTTCCCTCGCCTTTTGCATTAATGCCCTGATGAATAATAATGTCGCCTTCCGCATCCAAATCTGATTTTGAAACGGTTCCATGAACCTCAATATTCCCCGCCGCTTTTATGGAAAACCCGTCTTCAACATTTCCCTTCACAATTACCGTGCCCAGGAAAATGATATTTCCTGTTTTCAGGTTCACATCTCCGTCAATGGTTAATACAGGTTCAACATTGATAAGGCTGTTTACAAATATTACCTGACCGTTTATATCTGACAGTACCGTCTCCTCGTCCTTGTCAATATGGGCATTTGTCCCAACCGGTATGCTGATATCAACGCCGTCCCTTGCCAGAATGCTCTTTCCGGTTACCGTCTCTCCTGCAACGCCGTTTTCCGGCGCAATTTTTTTTGCCAGGGGCTGGTTTTCCACAACATTCTGAATGATGTTTAGTTCCTTAAAATTCACCCTGCCGTTGCTTCCTTCCCTTAACCGCGCCCTGCTCTGATCAATTTCAAAATAATACTGAATATAGGCGTTTTTCCCGTCCTTTGGCTTGGTTCCTTCTGCTATTTCAATTTTTTGGCCGTAAATAGGCTGATCCACAAAATGCAGCAAAAAATCTTCTTTAATGCCGTGCACAACCCTGGCATCTTTTAATGCAGTAATGTATGAATCAAAAGAAATATCGCAGCCGCCTTCTCCCGGGGCAGTCACAACCATGTAGGCAAGCATTTCGCTTTCAGATATTTCTACCCTTACCACACTGTCGTTGTATGAGTGATGATCAAATTCACCTACTTTTACATATTCTCCCGATGATTCTTTTACGGCCTTGTTTACAAGGTTTGTGTCAATATTTTCCACTTTTCTGTCATTCAGGAATTGCATAGCATAGGTTTCCGATGCTTTGCGGCCTCTGCCTGAAGGAGCGGTGGCTTTAAGCAAGGCATCGCCGTCAGAATTAAGATGGATGAAAACATCGCCGTCTTTATCTTCTACAGCCGGAGCATCGCTTTCCATAAGATCATCCAATTCATTTTCGTGGCTTCTTTTCCTGTGAATGACAATGTGTTCATAAGCCTGCAGCCGCCAGTCTTTCTTCCCAAAACCCATGAACCCCGGCGATCCTTTTTCAATTATTTCAAATTCAAGGTTGCGCACAGGAACATCCAAAAGAGCCGCCGCATCGGAAATTGCCGCCTCCATGGTTGGGCCTACTGTTTCTACATAATGCACATTTCTGTCATCTTCCAGATGATCAATTATTATTTCCTGTAATGTGGCAAAATTAACCATTTCTACCTCTTGTTATATTATCGGCAAAAAAAACGATTTATACTATGCCTTTTCGGATATTAGTAAGTTTGGATCTTAGCCTTAGAATAGCCTTTGTATGAAGCTGAGAAACACGGGATTCTGTAACCTCCAATACTTTGCCAATGTCCTTTAAGGTTAAATCTTCATAATAATAGAGAATAAGTATTTTTTTTTCTTTATCGGGAAGTTCGTTGATTGCGGTAATTATTACCTGGCGGACCACTTCTTTTTCTACTATTACATCAGGATTCAAGCTGGATGGCGATTCAATAGAGTCGACTATAGAAATTCTGTCTTTTTCATCACCGGAAAACCAGACATCATGCAGGGATATTATCGAAGTGCCGGAAATTTTTTGAATTGTTTTTTGGTAATCTTCCTCGTTCATTCCCAGCGAACTGGCAATTTCCCTGTCCGAAGCGGTTCTGCCTAACTGGGCTTCCAGTGAACTTATGGCTGCTTCTATTTCACGGGATTTTTGCCTGACAGACCGGGGAACCCAGTCAATTTGGCGCAGTTCGTCAAAAATTGCCCCTCGGATGCGCGTTACCGCGTAGGTTTTAAATTTAACATTTTTTTCAGGGTCATATTTATCAATAGCGTCAATTAGCCCAAAAACACCAAAACCCACCAAGTCGTCAAATTCCACATTGTGCGGCATGCCCATTGCAACCTTTCCGGCAACATATTTAACAAGCGGGGCATATTGCTTAATAAAAAATTCCCTTAAGGCAGGGTTGCGGGTTTTCCGGTATTCCAGCCAGCGTTCTTCTTCTGTTGGAGTTTCTTTTGTCGGAGTTTCTGTTGTCAGCGTATTCATTGCCTTAGTTTCCGGAATGGTATTTACCATAAATTAACCTCTTTTATCCTTTTCCAGAACAGTCCGTATGCCGGCAGCTATTTCCTTTGGTTTGAAGTCTCCTTCCATTTTTGACGCTTTATTGCCTGAAACTTTTCGCTCAGGAATAGTTTCCTCCGGTCTTGCAATATGGTTATGTTCAAAAGACTTCATGTATGATGATTCCGTGCCGCCCATTCCGTCTGCAATGGAAGCAAAACTGCTAAAATCCAGGGAAAATTCTCCCAGTAAACTGTTTGCGGAGGCATCTTTTTCATATGATGCTTTTTCCGTCTCTCCAGTATAACCGCTTAAAGGAATTTGATCTATATTCTTTTCTTTTATTAATTCTTCTTCTTTTGGATTAACAGCTCCTGAAATCAGGTCGGATATATTGCCAATCGATTCCTCCTCTTGTCCTGAAACATACATCTCCGGTAAAGCGGCATCTGTTTTATCGCCGACAGTTACATTAATTTTAGAACCGAGCGCATCAGTTGACTTAAATACATTTTTTACCGCATCGTCTTTTGTATCAACATGCAGTAATTCCGGAATAAAAGTGCCGATTAGGAACCGTATGCTTGCGCCAATAGCAAAAAACACACCTAAAAAAACCAGCGACTTAAGCAGTATAGTTCCAAATGAATTGCCAGCAAATGCGCTGAACAGGAAGGTCAGTACAAATGCTGCCGTGCCGGCAATTATTCCCCATTTAATATTTACCATTTCTTTCTCCCTATGAACGGTTAAAAATCTTTTTTAACATTGAGCCAATCCCGCCTGTTTCTTCCGGCAGGTTTTTATCAATTCGTTCCGCCATGTGCTGAATGCATATACTTGCCTTGCTTTTCGGATCAATTATCATAAGCGGCCTTTGATGGCGCACAGCGCTGGGTATGGCCGGATCGTCATAAATAAAACCCAAATAGTCAACCTTCATGTACAAATATTGGCCTATTGTTTTTATCATGTTATTGGCGACGCTTTTTGCTTCCGCAGATCCCCGNGTCCGGTTCACNACCAGTTTAAGGCTTAGGTTAAAAAGATTATATTCCATAGCTATTATTTTTATAATGCCATAGGCATCGGTTATTGCGGTAGGCTCCGGCGTGGTAATAATTATTGCATCATCTGCTGCGGCGATAAAATCCATTACGTTGCTTGAAACGCCGGCTCCGGTGTCAATTATTACAATGTCGGCGAATGACAGCGCGGCTTCTAACTCCTCAATAAAAAACAGCCGTTCCTGTTTGTCCATGTTTGCAATTTGAGAAAACCCGGATACTCCCGGCACTATTGAAAAACCGTATTCTGTTTCCAAAATTATGTCCCTAAAAGACATTTGTTTTTTAATAACATGGTACAAATTGTGCCTGGGAATTATATTCAGCATTACATTCACATTACCCAATCCCAAATCGGCATCCATTATCACTACTTTCTTGCCAATGCGGGCAAAAGCCACAGCCATGTTTACCGAAAGATTGGTTTTTCCTACGCCGCCTTTTCCGGAAGTAATGGTAATGATGCGGTTTTTTTTCTTTTCTATGTTTAATCTGGGTTCATTGCTGCTTTGCAGGATGCTGTTATTCCTGTTGCTGCGGCTGGCCGAAAATAATAACGAGGAACCGTATCTTTTTTTCCGCATTATTTCGCGCAGTTCTTCAGCTTGATCAATCATTTTTTTTCTGGCCTCTTTGGAATTGATTAACTTTCCCTGATGGAAAGAGCCGTTCTATTTCTTCACGGTCCACGCGAAAATCTTCTAAATTTATAAGGAAACTAATAATATTTGCTTTTTTTATGTCCCCGGGAACTTTTTGTCCATGGGTAATATACGATATTGGTTTGTTTTTTCCCGATAACGAGGAAATTATATTGCCGATATGCCTTGTTTCATCAAATTTGGTTAAAATAACCGCCTGATATTCAAAAGGCTCGAATTGCTGAAGAATATGTTCCATGTCGCTGGCTTTAGTGCTTGCGGACAAGGCCAGGTGAATTTCCGCTTTTGGAGTGCAGGCCTCAAGAATTTCATTCATTTCGCCCAGCGACTTCGAGTCTCTTGGGCTTCTGCCTATGGTATCTATTAGGATTAAATCTTTATGGTCTTTATGCAGAGTTATTTCCCGGTTAAGATCTTCATAATTATCCACGATTTCAACGGGAATTTCCATTATATTGCCATAATTTTTTAACTGCTCTTTGGCCCCAATTTTATATGCGTCTATGGTAATCATTTGAATGTCAAGTATGCTGTAGCCTAAACTGTTTATGCCGTACGCAGCCGCAAGTTTTGCAATAGTGGTAGTTTTGCCCACGCCTGTGGGGCCGATTAACGCTAAAATTCGCCCGCTTTTTTCCTTCTGGGATGTGTTGAAAATTGTAATGCTTTCTCCAATCCATTTTAGGAATTGATTTTGAACTTTATTAAAATCTTCCAGAATTTCCAGCGGCAATTCCCTGCGGGCTTTATCTAAAAGGCCGTTTATGTAATCGTCCGAGAAATCNTTTAGTTTTAATATTTTTGTAATACGGGCAAAACTGGGATGTTCGGTTTTTTGAACCGGGCTAATATCNATTTTTTCCTGTATTTCTTTAAGTTTTGCCAGTATTTCCTGNCCAGTGGTTTCCTTTTCTTCCTGCTTCTGCGCTTTTTGAATAAGCTGATCAGGATCTTTGCCTGCCGCTGCCAACACACGTTTTTTTTCTTCTGCAAACCCCAGGTTTTTTTCACCGGATAAAGGTTTGCTGTATTTTTGTTGAGGAAAGGAACCCTTCGTCTGTGAGTATGCCGCGGCTGCGGCAGCGGGGCTGGCTCCGGCGGAAGAACCAAGCTGGGGCGAAATGCTGAATTCCACTTCATATTTTTCCCTGGAAAACAGGCCAAAAAAACCGGATCGGCAGTTGGGGTTTTCTCTTATTATGCTAAACCATGGACCGTATTTTTTTGCAATTTTATCGCAGCAGTCCCCGCGGCTAACGCCTCTTTCAATCAAGGTTCCCATTATGCACGTTCCTTTTCATCCAGCCTGATTACGCCTAATGCTTCAGGAATAATGTCAGCGGCAATTTCTGGAACGGATATTACCGCCAAATCCGGCATTTCCCTGTCGGTTGAATTGCGCACTAAATAGCGCGCCTGTTCGGAGCATAGAATTACCGGAAGGTAGCCCTTTGTTTTTACCGCAGCAACCGCTTTGCTTACTGCCCTTATCCATGCTGTCTGCGTGGGCGGATCCAGTGCGCAGACAACGCCAGACGGGGTTTCGTATTTACATTCGATGATTTTTTGCTCCAGCTCTGGCGAAAGGGTTAGCACCCTAAGCCGGTTATTTTCATCGGTATACTGATGGCAGATCTGGCTTCCCAGGGCCTGCCGCGCTTTTTCGGTAAGGAACCAGACAGATTTTGACAGCGGCGCGTATTCGGCAATTGCTTCCAAAATTGTTACCATGTTGCGGATTGAAACTTTTTCGCGCAGCAGGCCGTGCAGAATTTTTTGTATCTTCACCACCGGTATTCCCAGTTCGGGCCGCAGTGCCTCGTCCACCACTGCGGGGAATTCTTTTCTAAGGGTGTCAAGAATGGCCTGGGTATCCTGCATTCCCAGTATGTCGGCGGCATGCCGCCTGATTATTTCGGTAAGGTGGGTGGCAATGATTGAAGGGGGATCAACCACTGTGTACCCTGCGCGCTCAGCATCGTCGCGGCGGTCCTCGGAAATCCATAACGCGGGAAGGCCGAAAGCCGGGTCGGTAGTTTTATCGCCGGGCAGTTCTTCCGTTACCGTTCCTGGATTGATGCAGAGGAAATATCCCATGCGAATTTTTCCCTTTCCTGCGGCAATGCCTTTTATCTTAAAACAGTACTCGGAAGGGTCTAAAAGCATGTTGTCAATAATTCTAACCTTGGGAATAACAAGGCCAAGTTCCAGGGCGGACTGACGGCGGACCCCCTGCACTCTTTCCAGAAGTTCCGCTCCCTTTTCCTTATCGACCAGGGGAATCAACCCATAGCCAAGTTCCAGCGAAAGGGCATCCAAAGGCACCACCGGAGACATTTCGCCGTTGTCTTCTTTTGTTTTTTTACCGTCTTTGGTTTTGGCCATCATTGCGTTAAAGCTCTCTTCTTTCTTCTTTTTGCGGCCAATCTGGAANGCGGTAAAGGCAAGCACTGCCGACATAATTATCAATACAGTATGGGGAAACCCAGGGAGCAGGGCAAAGCCCAGCAGCACCGCCGATGCTATCCAGTAGATGCGTGAAGAAAGAGTGAATTGTTCCGACACCTGATGAGAAAGGTTGCCTGTTGCCGCCGCCCTGGTTACTACCACTCCCATAGCGGTGGATATTAAAAGGGCGGGAAACTGGGTTAACAGCCCATCGCCTACGGACAATCTTATGTAATTTTCAACTGCCATTCCCATTGATTCGCCATGTATCACATTGCCGACTATTATTCCGCCAATAACATTAATGGCGGTAATGAATATGCCTATTTTAACGTTTCCCGAAATGAATTTACTGGCGCCGTCCATTGATCCGTAAAAGTCGGATTCTTTCTGCACCTGCGCCTTTCTCTTTTGCGCTTCTTCCTCGGTGATAGAACCGGAACTGTACTCGGTGTCTATGGCCATGTATTTTACCGACATTCCGTCCAGTGTGAAACGTGCGGCGACCTCGGCTATGCGCGTGGCGCCTTTGGTAATTACCACCACCTGCACCGCAATGATGATGACAAAAATAATTGCGCCGATTACCAGCCCCTGGTTTCCGCTAGACCCGACAACAAATTCGGAAAAGGCCCTGATCATCCGTCCGTCAAAAGCAGGCCCTTCGGTAAGTATTTTTCTTGTTGAAGAAACGTTAAGCGCTAAGCCGAAGACAGTGGTTACCAGCAGCACAGTGGGGAAAAGGCTGAATTCAGTAGGTTTCTGGGAATACAGAACAATGAGCAGTATAAGAAGAGAAAGAATTAAATTTAATGCCATGAGCGTATCTAAAAGCCATGTGGGAAGCGGGATGATTAACATTGCCACTATGGCTATCACACCAATGCCGATAGTCATATCCTTCATGTTGCCAAGGGGAATTCTTGTTTTATTTCCTTCGCTGCCCGCGCGTATAATGTCTGCCATTCAATCTCCTCTATGCGCTGTTCCGGGCAGACGCATCTGCCCCGTTAGATGAATATAATTGAGACAAAATATCCTGATTGTTTTGCTGAGCTTTCGCTTTACGCCGCAATTCATTAATGTCCATAACTTTCCTGAATATTGTCGCCACTACCGAATAGTATGCTTCAGGTATATAATCTCCCACTTCTGTTTTTTTGTACAGTTCCTGGGCTACAAATTTATTTTCTACTATAGGAACGCCTGAGTCCGCAGCGACTTTGCGTATCCGGGCTGCCGTTTCATCGGCGCCTTTTGCGCTGACCATGGGGCCGGGCATGGTGTTCTGGTCATATTCCAGCGCAACTGCATAATGCGTTGGGTTGGTAATAACCACATCCGCCCTTGGGACGGCCACGGCGATGTTTTGCTTTAACAGTTCCCTGAAACGATGGCGAATTCTGTTTCTAATCTGCGGATCGCCTTCGTACATTTTCATTTCTTCCTTCATTTCCTGCCTGGACATTTTATTCCGTTCCTTGAAACGCCAGCGCTGAAACATAAAATCGGGGATGGACAAAAGCAGCAAGAGGAATGCGCAGAACAGCAGCATGCGAATGGCAATTGAAGAGACGGTTGTTAATCCCTGCCACAGGCTTGCTTTCTGCAAATTTGCCAGTTTGTTAATCTCCGAGCTGATCAAATAGTATGCGATTCCGCCGATAATTGCCATTTTTACAATGGATTTAACCAGGTTAAACAATCCGTCTATTGAAAAAATCCGCTTAAAATACTGTCCGAATTTGGGCAGCACTTTTGAAAAATTCAGGGCAAGCGGTTTTGTGGTAAACAGAAAGCCAATTTGGACAACATTGGAAAAAATTGCAGCCGCAACAGCAATAAGAAGAATAGGCAGGGCAAGTTCAATGAGATAACTAAANAACACCCCAACAATAAGCGCATCTTTGGTAGGATCCAGTTCTGTTGCCCTGGTAAAGAAAAACCGGAACATTTCAACGCATGTGCGCAGCATGGAAGGCGCAAGGAAAAGCAGCAGCAAGGCGGGGAAAAGCAGGGTAATTGCGCCCGAAACTTCCTGGCTTTTAGGCACCTGCCCTTCTTCACGCAGCCGCCTCAGTTTATGCTCGGTCGGCGGCTCTGTCCTGCCCTCAGCCTCCGCATTGTCAGAAAACCACTGCAAGTGAATGCAGGGGATCGGGGATCGGGGATCAGGG
>WRNF01000023.1 GCA_009776715.1 Treponema sp.
GCCCCCCCCGCCGGCTGCCGGTGAACTTGGGCCTCTTCTCTGGAAACCTGTTGCCGACTCTTCATTTGGCAATAGCAGCATCATTCAGGCTTTATCCTACGGGGCGCCTTCAGGCGGCCTGGGAATATGGCTTGCCGGCGGCACCGACGGGAAAATCGCATATTCTAGCGATTTTGGCATTACATGGACGCTCGTTGGCGAGAGTACCTTTGGTTCATACAGTGTTAATGACATTGGATACGGAAACGGCCGATGGATTGCGGTAGGAAAAGGCGGGAAGGCAGCATGGTCAACAGATGCTGCAAAATGGAACGGAGTGAATGAAACACAATTTAGTACCGAACACAATATTAATGCTGTATCCTATAATAACGGCATCTGGATGGCAGGGGGCAGTAACGGCAGAATTATTTGGTCAGATGATAACGGAAACAAATGGAATTTAGTAATCATTAGTTCATTTAAGCAATATGCAATAAACACAATCGCCTATCATAACAACCGTTGGGTAGCCGGCGGCGTAAGGGGAAACATGGCATATTCAGATGACAATGGAAAAACATGGACCGAGGTTAGCGAAACCACATTTGGCAATTCCGATGTTATGGTAATAATATACGACAAATCCCGATGGATGGCCGGCGGGTTTAGTTCCCGAATCGCCTGGTCAAGCGACGGCATGACATGGCAGGGCCTGGCACGGCCATTCTATATCCTTGGCATGGGGTATAACGGCCTGCGATGGGTTGCAGGAGGGCAGGAAGGCAGAATGGCATGGACCGGCGATTCGGGGAACAACTGGAATCAGGATGAAGCAGGCCGTGAACTGTTCGGCGAAAGCTGGGTTCAGGCAGTTTCTTTTGGAGTTACTGCCGATGAAAAAAGAAGCCGCTGGTTAGCCGCCGGCATGAATGGCACAATAATTTATGCAGACGGATATTGATCTTGCATAAAATTTTTGTTTCTTGTATAATTAAAAAAGTTCGCGGTTTTTCAATCCTTTAGTTTTTTGGAAAATTGCGGTTGATTCAATAAGAAGTTTTTTGGAGTATATTTAATGGGTGTTCTAGGAATAATACTGTTGGTTTTTTTTATTGNTGCGGCAATTCTGCTTGTGGCGCTTGTTCTTGTTCAAAATGAAGAAGGAGACAGCCTGGGAGGAATTTTTGCAGGCGGCAGCGGATCTGCATTTGGGTCTCGTTCAGGAAATATCCTTACAAAAGCTACCAGCTTATTAGGTGCAATATTCCTTCTTATTAGCTTGGGTTTGGCATTGCTTAACCGGACCCCTGTTGATGCAGGCGTTATTGAACAGGGGCAGAATATTTTCTATGAAAGCTCTGGAGAAACCTTTGATGTCAATGCAAACAATTGGCTGGACGAAGAAATAAACATGGAATCTCTGACAGCAGACACGGAATCTATCGATTTAGATCTTCCAGACATGCAATTGAACGAAACAGAAATTGACTCTCTTACTGAAGAAAATTTAGAAACCGGGATAATTGAGTAATGTTTAGTGTGGGCAGCCTGACCTCTAGCGGGTTACCGCTGCCCACAACTGAATAATTAAGTAACTGTAAACAAAATCGGGAGGCAAAAATGTTCCTGCAAGATGTTTTTTTACCGGAATGTATCAAGGTAGATTTGGAAGCAGAAGATAAAGACGAGGCTTTTGAGGAATTAGTAGATTATATCTGCCAATCCGGTAAAATGAATTTAAGGAAAGATTTTTTAAAAGCTTTGTGGGAACGTGAAGCAGAAATGTCAACCGGCATTCAAAAAGGCATTGCAATTCCTCATGGGAAAACCGCTGCCATTAATTCGGTTTATGGCGTAGTGGGCATTTCCCGCAAAGGAATAGATTACGATGCTTTAGACGGCGAACCCGTGTATCTGTTATTTATGATCATGGCGCCAAAAAATGATTCGGAGCAATATTTGCGGATACTTAAAAATTTAGCGGAGCTTTTGGAAAATCCTCGTTTCTACATTGATCTGCAATCGCAAAAAAATGCTCAAGATGCATATAAGATTATTACCAAATATGAAAATGAATTGATTACCCTGGAATAAAATGGAAAACAATGAAGTTCTTGATCATCTTTTAAAAATAGAGGCCAAGGCCGCTGCCTTAGTAAACGATGCCCAGATTGAAGCTAAAAAGAAAATAATAGAAGCGGAAAAAAAGAACCAAATTAAATTTGAAGAAGTGTATCAGGAAGAAGTCAAAAAACTGGACAGGAACTTTATTGAATTTAAAAATAACACAAAAATGGAATACCAGGAAGAACTAAAAGCTTTCAGTGAAAAAATTTCTTCTTTTTGGGTTGATACGGAAAAATTTTTTGCAATGTTAGATGAATTTATTGCGGGGAATGTATAATGCATTGTTTAAAACAATATTTGCCCAATTCCTCGGAACGTGCTTTCGCATATGCCAAAGCTTGCGGAATAATTCGCAAGTCATTTGTTGGAAAACGCATTGCTGAATTAACAAAACCAGGGTCTTTGAACGAATTGGACAAATTAATTTTCCCCGATGCAGTAAGTTTGCTGCCGGGGAAAGAATTACTTGTTGATTTAGAAAGGCGGATAATACGGCGGACAACACAGCATATTCTTGCAATAGTTAATTCGTTTTCCAGGCCTCCGCAATTATTAATCCGCCAGCTTTTTTCTTATGAATATGCGGATTTAAAAAATTGTTTGCATTTTATATCTCTGGGCAGGGAAACGCCTCCTGCAATAAACGATATAGGCCGTTTTAAGACTGTTCGTTTTGAAGATTATCCCAATTTGGAAAAAATGCTTGCCGGCACAGAATATGAATTTATTCTTGCTAAAGACATTGATAATATTAAATCGCCGGATTACAATTTTTCTTTACTGGAAGCGGAATTGGATTATAATTATTATATATTTTTAGCAAAAAGCCTTAAACATCTTTCTGTTTCTGACAGATCTGCGGCAGAAAAAATTATTTCAGAAGAAATATCGCTGCGAAATTGCATCTGGGCCTTGCGGCTGCGCATTTATTATAAAAAATCACCCAAAGAAACCGCCGATTACCTAATGAACATTAAGATGAAGGTTAATCACAAAANGAAAGATCTTTCATCCGAAGCCCGGCAAATGCTTGGNTTCCCTGTTGATGTTTATTCTGCATGGAAAGGCTGGCGATGGGAAAAATTAATAAATTCTGAATATGATGGTGAAATATGGACAGCGGATCCGCGGTTTTTTCAAAATGCAGCGGCTAATTACCTTTACCGGTTATCTTTGCGTTTTCTAAGGCATTCGCCATTTTCATTAAGTTCCATATTTTGTTATATTAAATTAAAGCAATTTGAAGAGGATATTTTGACCAGCATGACAGAAGGATTAGGCCTTAGCATGACCGGCAAAGAAGTGTTTGAAATGCTTAAGGCAAAGATATGAACAATGATTATTTGCGAAAACTTAAAAGCAAAAGGAGGTTTTCGTTGTGATAAGACCATGTAAAATGAAACAGGTTCAAATGATTGTATTAAAAAAAGACATTAATACTGTTATTGAATTTCTTGGTCAACGCGAGGCAATGCACTTTGACGTATCAGATAACGTATCGGAAAGTTCTGATTATGTTCGAATAAAAGAACTTTTTGAAAAATTAAAAATAAGCGCGCAATTTCTTAATATCGAACTGCCTTCCCAGCCAGATGCAGACAGTGTTCTGCCGCACGAAGCTGATGAAGCGTTAGTTGAAGAGCAATACGCAGCGATAGAACTGTTTAAGGAAAAAGAAACAGCGGTTTTGCAGGAAAAAAAACAAACCGAAGAAACATTTTTCGAGGCAAAATCTTTTTCCAATTTGAATACTTATTTTTCTAATTTGGATCAATTATCATATTTAACGCTTAGGGTTGGACGATTGGATCCAAAAGTAAGGGCAGACCTTAAACAGCAGTTGGGGGAGCGCGCCATAATCATTCCTCTTGGCGAGGAGGAAGACGGAAAGGTTCTGGCTGCTAGTTCACGCAAAGGGCGTTTTGCACTTGATTCGGAATTAAACAAATATGCTTTTAAAACAATTACCGTACCAGAGAATTTTCAGGGTGTGCCAGCGGAGTTACTAGAGGGAATTCAGAAACAACTAAATAAATTGGAAGCAGAAATTAACGGAATTTCCAGCGAAAAAGAAAAAATGAAAAACGAGCTTCAGCCTGTAATGCAAAAACTAACCTCCATGTTCCTTACAGCCCTGGCAGTTGAAAAATTAAAATCACGCTGCGCATCTACCTCTGAAGCGTTTATGTTATCGGGATGGGTTCCTGCCGATTTAGTAAAAAAAATTACACAGGAGCTTTCCGTACTTACCGATGGCAGGGCGGCAATACGCATTTACAATCCCAATGAAATTCCCGGCATTAAAAATGAAAGTGAAAAAATACCGGTTTCCCTAAGGCATGGCTCTTTTGTAAAAGGATTTGAGCGGGTGGTTTTTTCTTATGGGGCTCCGTTATATGGAACAATTGATCCAACACCTATTGTTGCCGTTTTTTTTATTCTTTTATTTGGAATTATGTTTGGCGATTTCGGGCAGGGTTTCGTGTTGTTATTAATTGGCCTGCTTACCGGTAAACACGGCCTAAAGATGCTAAAAAGATTTAAAAAATTTTCAGTGCCGCTAATCGCCGTAGGAATTACATCAATGGTTATGGGATTGCTAACCGGCGAGGTTTTTACCAATGAAGAATTGCTTGTTGCTCCAACAAGGGCTGTTACCGCAGCGCTTACCGGCAATCCTGTTGACAGAATTATTACAATTATGCCGCAAGCCGGGAATGGCAACAGCATAATAAAATTATTTTACTTTTTTGGATTTACAATTACTATTGGAGTAATTTTTAACTCTATTGGAATAATAATTAATATAGTTAATAATTGCATATTAAGAAAATACGAGGCGGCTTTTTTTTCAAAAACAGGGATTGCCGGGTTATTGTTTTTTTGGTATGTTATATTTATAGCAATTAGCTCTTTGCTTGGAGGAAGTTTTATATGGCCTGATTTTTTTGGGCTTCTTGTTCCTGTGGGTTGTATTTTCTTTGGCCCTGTACTTTGGCGTTGCATTGCCAGGGAAAAACCGTTTTTTAAGCATGGCATAATGACTTTTATTATGGAAGGATTTGTAGAAATTCTGGAAACAATTTCTTCAGTAATTTCCAGTTCTGTAAGTTTCCTTCGTGTGGGCGCTTTTGCCTTGTCTCATGCGGTGCTGTCATTTATTGTGTTTAGATTTACCGAAGAACTCATAAATTATTCAGGCGGCATAACAGGCTCATTATTTGCATTTTTTATAATTGTTTTTGGAAATTTGGTTATTATTGTACTTGAAGGAATGATTGTCGCCATTCAAGTAATGCGTTTGCAATATTATGAATTTTTTAGTAAATTTTTTACTAGTACAGGAGTGGAATTTACGCCATTCCGTTTTAGAAATTAGTGTTAAGGAGAATTTTATGAAACGAAAAGCATTGTTTTTATTTTTATTTCTGTCGCTTATAGGTTTGGCTTTATTTGCAGAAGAAACATCCCCGGCTGCAGAAGAAAACGCTACGGGTTCTGTTTGGAAATATTTTGCCGCTGCCCTTGCAGTGGGAATTTCCTGCATAGCCGGCGGAATGGCCGTTTCGCGAATAGGTTCAGCGGCAATGGGAGCAATGAGCGAAAACGCGGACTTATCAGGTAAGGCCCTGCCCTACGCCGGCCTGGCCGAAGGAATTTGCCTGTGGGGATTCCTGGTTGCGCTTTTAATTTTAATAATGTAACCGTGAGCTATTTCTTTCTTGGAGACCCCGAACTAGTCACCGCTTTTCGTTTTATTGGCATAGAAGGAACATCGGTACGGGATGCCGCCGAAGCAGCTTCCGCATTCAAATACATTACCGAAAACCAGAAAGTTGCCTACAGCGTGAAAACAAATTTATCCGGGGTCAAAAATTGTAAAGTGCTGATATTAACCGAAGAAATAGCTTTCTGGCTGGATGAACTTCTTGTCCAATGGCAACTGTCCGGCCAGTATCCGCTTATTGTAGAAATTCCCGGCATAATGGGAAAAATGCCCAACAGAAAAACCCTCATTGATTCCATTCGTGAAGCTATTGGCATTCATGTGTGAAAAAAATTATGTTATTATTGCAAAGTTGCTTCAGTAGCAAAATATCGTTTCTAAGTATTTTCCTACAGTGTGGGATAACTATACCTAATTTCATGTTTTCATTTTTTTCTGTGCCTTTGTGTCTGCAAGATGAAAAGCAGAAGAAAATTTAGCAAAGCGGCTTTGTTAAAAAAGCTGATCGATTTTTTTTACCAGATCAAAACCATCCCGAATGCTGGCATCAGCGTGAAACCGTAAATTAGGAATTTTTCGAATGTGCAGAACAGTACCAAGGTGGGAACGGATAAACCCGGCAGCACTTTGCATGCCTTCGGTGCTGCGCTGCAAATTGGCAGATTTTTGGATATTGGAAACATACACATCGGCAAAAGAAAGATCGCGTGATACATTTACCCGGGTAATTGAAATAAAACTTGTTACTCTAGGATCTTTAATTTTTCCTTCCAGAATAAGAGAACCTATTATTTGCTGTATAAGACGGCCAAGCCGTTCGGTTCTAACTCCCTGCATAGCCACATATACCGTTATATGACATTGCTGCCGGGCATGCTTAATTTTTTTGCAATTTCAATAATTTCAATTACCTCAAATTGATCGCCCACATGAATATCATCAAAACCGACAAGCCCAATGCCGCATTCGTAATCTGCTAAAACTTCACGGGCATCGTCCTTAAACCGTCTTAGTGAAGAAATTTTTCCCGAATAAACTACAATACCCTCGCGAATAACATTCACAATTCCGTTGCGTTTAACAGCACCGGACAGCACATAACAGCCGGCAATAGTTCCCGCCTTTGGAACTTTGAAGATGTTTCTAACCTCTGCGGTTCCAATAACTTCTTCTTTAGTGTCCGGTTTTAACATCCCTTCCATTGCCAGTCTAATTTCTTCAACTGCCTTGTAAATGACATTGTATTTGCGAATTTCTACTTTTTCCTGATCGGCAAGAATTTTTGCTTTAGACTGCGGACGGACATTAAAGCCGATAATTATGGCCTTTGAAGCAATGGCCAAATCCACATCGCCTTCGTTAATTGGTCCCGGTAAGGCCTGAATAACATGAAGCCTTATTTCATTGGCCGAAAGTTTTTCAAGGCTGTTTTTAAGCGCTTCTGCCGAACCTTGTACGTCAGCTTTAATGATTACTTTCAATTCCTGAATGGCCCCTTCGCTTATCGTTGAACGAAGATTGTCAACCGTTACTTTTTTAATCTTTTTTGCATCTTCAAAACGTTTTAGTTCCTGCCGTTTTGAAGAATATTCACGTGCAATTTTTTCATTTTCCACAACCTGCAGCGGATCTCCTGCATTGGGAAGGCCTTCAAAACCCAGCACTTCCACAGGCATGGAGGGAGTTGCTTTAGTAAGTTTTTCTCCGCGATCGTTAAAAATAGCCCGAACTCTGCCCGGCCAAATTCCGGCAACAAATGAATCGCCTATGTTAATAGTGCCTCTTTCCACAATTACCGTAGCGACAATGCCCCGCCCATGATCAATTCTTGATTCAAGCACCTTTCCTTCCGCTCTCCGCTGGAAATTCGCTGTTAATTCAAGTTGTTCCGCTTCAAGAATTATTTCTTCAATAAGTTTATCAATACCGGTATTATACAGGGCGGAAATCTCGACAAATGTTGTTTTCCCTCCCCATTCTACAGGCATAAGCCCTAAATCTGAAAGTTGGCTCTTTACCCGGTCGGCATTTGCGTCAGGTTTGTCCATTTTATTCAATGCGACAATTATCATAACCTCTGCATCTTTTGCATGATTGATTGCTTCAATAGTTTGAGGCATTACGCCATCATCTGCGGCTACCACCAAAACAACAAGATCGGTTACCTGAGCACCCCGTGCTCTCATGCGGGTAAATGCCTCGTGTCCAGGCGTATCCAGAAAAGTAATGCTGCCATGAACGGTATCAACCGTGTAAGCGCCAATATGCTGGGTAATTCCGCCAAACTCTCCGGACACAACATTTGCGCTGCGGATTGTATCGAGCAGTTTGGTTTTACCGTGGTCGACATGGCCCATAACGGTAACAATGGGAGGCCNCGGCAGCATTTCAGCGCCTTCATCCGATTCCGAATCAATGACTGTTTCATCGTATAAACTGATTATTTTTACATCGGCGCCAAATTCAGCAGCCAGGATGGTAGCGGTATCTGCNTCAATATTTTGATTGATTGTTACCATCATTCCCATACCCATGAGCTTTTGAATCAGATCCGGGCCTCTGAGGTTCATTTTTTTAGCCAGTTCAGAAATTGAAATTGTTTCCATTATTTCAATGGTTTTTGGCACCGGATTAGTTATAGAGGTTATTTTTTTCTTGGTTTGAAGGAGTTTCTCCTGCATCTCAAGTTCTTTTTCTTTTCGGTTATAAGACGGTTTTTTTGCCTTAAAGCTGCGTTTTGCCGTTCCCTTGCCTTCGGGCAATATTGCAGGGGGCGTTGAATCAGTTTTTAGCCGGCCAACTCCCTGCCGGAAAATTCCGCCTGGTTTTCCGGCCTGACCGGGTTTCCCCGGAACAGCCGTTCCAGTACGGCCATGCATTGGTTTTTCAGAAGAAGTAAAACCGTGCTGATTATGCCTTCCCCCCCTGCTTTGCGGATGCTGATTATTATGACTGGTTCCCTGTGTTCCAGAGGAATCTCCTTTGTTTTGCCCGGAATGTTTGTTTTCGTAGGGCCTTTTGCCCACTAATTTGCCCCCAACCCTTCCTGCGGCGGCAGCGGGTCTTTGGGTAAAAGTAAACACTGGCGGTTTGTTTTCAGGGACTGCATTAACTGCCGCCGGGGATTCCGGCAGCGGTTTTTCAGGGCTTTGTTTAAGCTTTGCATCTGCCGCTAAAAGCTTCTGCGCAACTTCGTCTGCCGGTGCCTTCCGAGAGGTGTCTTTTTCCGTGCTTCGCGGAATGCCCTGCCCCGTTCCTGCCTGGTTCGAGCGAACAATCTTTGGCGTTAGCTTTTTGGGCGCGGCTTGAACTTCCTGTGCGGATGCAGGTGCCGGGGCTTTCTTTTTTACTACAATTAATTTTCGGCGTTCATTTGAATCAACAGAACCTTTTATGCTGTTTTGTTCAACTGAAATATGCTTAATGAGCTCGGCTTTTGGTTTTTTAGTATTGTCAGTTTCCTCTGCCATTTATTCCTCTTATTCTTCATCCTTTTCATAACTTAATTCCAATTCAGCGTTGCAATTAGGGCAGTTTATGGTACCGCCTGAATAACTAGCTAAATCCAGAGTAAACTTCTCCTGACATTCAGGACATTCAACCACATCGGCACTTTCTTCCTCACTTTCTTCGCTGGCAACCACAGGCACTTCTATGCTTTCATCCTCTTCATCAAGAATTTCTACAGAATCATCAATCAATGCCTGAAGAATGCTAATCTGCTCCGGCGAAATATTTTCCATGGCGTTTAACTGTTCCTTGCTAAGATTAATGAAGTCTTCTATATAATCTATGCCGTTTTCCAGCAGAGCCTGAGCGACAGCAGTATCCACGCCAGGCAGTTCTGATATTCGGGAAAGTTCCTCGGGTTCAATATCACCGAACAACTCAGACACTGCGCGCCTTGATTCTGCTGCTATGTCCATTTCGGCAAACTGCGCGTCTGTTTTCACATCGATCATCCAGTCTGTCAATTTATTTGCAAGGCGCACATTCAATCCTTGTTTCCCAATAGCCAGGGATAAAAGAGAATCGCTTACCACTGCCAATGCTTTTTCACTGCCAATGCTTTTTTCGATTTTTCGTTTAAAATAATTACATCCCTTACCTCAGCAGGCGAGAGGGAATTTTTAATAAATCTTCGAGGATCGGGATCGTACCTAAGTATGTCTATCTTTTCCCCTTCCAGTTCTTTTATTACTGCCTGTATCCGTACCCCTTTTAACCCTACGCAGGCTCCGACAGGATCAACATCATCATGATTGGTATATACTGCCAGCTTGGTGCGGTACCCTGCTTCCCTTACAATTTTATGTATCTCGATTGTTTTGTCGTATACTTCGGGAACTTCCAGTTCAAAAATAGCGCGGACAAATTCGGGATCGGAACGGGACAGCACTATCTGTAGGCCCGAAGCTGTTTTATTTACTTCTTTGATAAGCGCTTTGATGCGGTCGTTCATATGGTATGTTTCGCGGGAAGACTGATATTTTTTTGGCAAAATGCCTTCTATTTTTCCCAGATCAACATAAATTGTTCCGTTTCTTTCACGCTGATAATACCCGATAATTATTTCACCGATTTTATCCTTAAATTCAGAAAACAGGCTGTCTTTTTGTATTTCCCTGATTGATTGATGGGCTGTTTGTCTTGCAAGCTGCACAGACTGGCGGTTAAATTCACTAACGGTGTCAACTACCACCAGGATTTCATCGCCTACATCGGCATCGGGATTTAATTCCTTTGCCTCCCATAAATCAATTTCATCAACCGGATTATACACATCATCATGTTCAACTACTTTTTTCCTGGAAAAAATAGAAACCTGCCAATCATCGTCAATTCTGACAATGGCGTTTTCATCGGTGCCATAGCGTTTCCGGTAAGCTGCCATAAGCATATCTTCGATGGTTTTTTGCAATAATTCTTCCGATAAGCCTCTTTCGTGGCTTAATTGGAGTACTGTTTCTGACAAATTAATGCCCAATGTATTCCTCCTGTGTACTGTCTAATCTGGCTTTTGCGATTATTGCATAGTCCAGCCGGATTAGGCCTTTCCTTCCTTTTATTGTTATACCCTGTTCATCAGATGCGTCAATAACGCCCTCCGACCAGTCTGCAATGTCTGTCCTCCATACCCGCACCCCTCTGCCGAGGTAACGGGAAAGCTCAATGCCATCCTTAATGAGACGGTTAATTCCGGGAGATGATACCTCCAATGAGATGTCATGCCCGGAAAAGGCTAATTCAAGCCGCGGCAGTATTGTGCGGTGTGCCTGCGAACATTCATCGGTTCCAATGCTGCCTCTTTGGTAAATTACTGCCCGAATATGCACTGTTCCCGCTGAACCTTTACGCGGCTTGCTTTTAAAAACATCAAACTCGATAAGCTCCAGGCTTAACTTTTTTAACAAAGCTGCTATGTCTTCTTCCAAAGCTGCTTGTTCTGCTTCGCAGGGTTTGTCTGTTTTCGCAGAATACTGCATTTTCCAACCTTTCGCTGTAATTATTCAGTTGTGGGTATCGTTACCCCCCCGCTCAAAAAAAACAAGGTTTTTTTCGAGCAACCCCCTCTAAATTATTTCTCGCATATAGACAACTG
>WRNF01000024.1 GCA_009776715.1 Treponema sp.
CAACTCTTTGGTAACTTGTGCCGAATATTCAATATAACACGGATTAGCACAGATTTACACAGATTTACACGGATTATTTTTAAATTTTAATTCTTAAAAGCCTCCCTTCGGTCGGCAAGTGCAAGGAAAATTATTGTACGTCGCCGCTAAAGCGGCTTGTACTATCGTGAAAATCCGTCTAATCCGTGAAAATCCGTGGCTTTTGCATATATGGCTTAGCGAGAGGCCAAATGAAGTTATAGACAAGAATTAAAGGTATATAAGCACAAAAATTCCCAATAAACCTGTGTAAATTGCAAAAAACCAAAGCGGCTTTTTTTTAACAATTTTTAACATTAGGCGAATGGCGAAAAACCCGGTAATTGCCGCGCTTAATGTTCCTGCAAGTATCTCTGTCATGCCAATGGCTCCAGCAGCGGATCCGGCAGAGGCGATTGCTGCTAGTTCCGGTATATCCCCGTTTTTTACCAGTTCCATAACTTGAAAAACAGCCGCTCCTAAAATGGCTGGAATCGAAAGCAAAAAAGAAAACCGTGCGGCAAAATCCCTGTCCAGCCTGCATAAAAGTCCCCCAGACAGTGTTGCACCGGAACGGGAAATGCCGGGGATAACGCTAACTGCCTGCATATTGCCAATGACCAATGCATCCAGCCAATTCATTGCATTGGCTTTTTTAAGGATTGGGCTGGGGGCAGTGTTATTTGCAGCTTTAGTTGCCGAACGCCTAGCTTGTTTTGACAGCAGTTCTGCAATTATCAGCATTGCCGAAGTTGACAGAAAAGCAACGCTTAAATATTTTCCGGTTTCAAAGAATGATTCCAGTTGTTTTCTGAATGCCAGGGCAATCACAACAGTAGGAACAGTGGCAACAATCAGATACCCGGTAAGCGGCTGGTTCAGCTTTTTTAATATAGCCCAAATATCTTTCCGCATAGCCGCAAAAACAGCGGCAAGGCTTCCCAGGTGGAGCATAGTGTCAAAAAACAAAGCCGGATTTTGTATGTTAAAAATTTTTTGAAATAAAACCAAATGTCCCGAGCTGGAAACCGGCAGGAATTCCGTTACTCCCTGTACNGCTCCAAGAAACACNGCTTCAATTATGCTCATTTTCCGCTCCAATGCCGCCATGGGCTTTTTCTGATAATTGTCGCCTTGCGGTCGCAGCCAACCGAAACAACATCAATAGAGGTTTCACAGTATTGTTCAATAAAATAAATATAATCCTTAGCAGCTTCAGGTAATTCTTCGTAAGAAAGAATATTGCTAAGCGGTTTTTTCCATCCAGTAAAACTGCGGAGTACNGGGCTTACATTGTTTAAATCTTCAATGGATGCAGGAAATTGTTCTGTTATATGGTTACCAATGCGATAGGCGACGCATACTTTTATCTCATCAAATGCATCGTAAACGTCAAGATGGGTTATTACAAGGCTGTCGATAGAATTGGTAAGGCAGGCATAACGAAGAGAAACAAGGTCCAGGTAACCGCAGCGCCAGGAATTCCCGGCGCCTGATCCGCATTCGCGGCCTGTACTGCGGATAAAACGGCACATATCATCTTCGGTATCGGAATCAAATTCACTGGGAAGAGGGCCCATCCCAACTCGTGTTGAATAGGCCTTAAACACACCCAGCACTTTGTCAATTGCCCGCGGCCCAATGCACCCGCCGATAGCCGCCCCCGCAGCGCATGACATTCCGCTGGATACAAAAGGATAGGTTCCCAAATCAAGATCGAGCAAAGTTCCCTGCGCGCCTTCGAAAAGAACCTGTGCATTTTTACGCTGCGAAAGATATGATGACAGATCAATGGCCATAGATTGAAGCCGTTCCGTAAACGGAGCAAGAAATTGCCGGTCTTCTTCTTCAAGTTCTGCCATTTTGTCTTTCCATGCCAAGTCTGCAAGACGGATGCTGTCCCTAAGGCTTTTCATGGAATAGCTAAATCCAATGCCTTTACCGGTTGTGCCAATAGGTTTTTTCCTTTCCGCATCCCGTTCTTTATCAATTTTGATATATCGGGGCAATACCAGATGCGCTCTATCCGAAATAAAAATCCTGCCAGTTATGTCAATGCCCCTGTCTTCCAGCATTTTAATTTCATTAAATAACGCTTCTGGATCAATGACCATTCCTGCGCCAAGGATTGAAATCTTATCAGGGTAAATAATTCCGGAAGGAATGAGACGAAGAGTGTACTTCTCGCCTTCGGTAACAATGGTATGTCCGGCATTTGCTCCGCCTGAAAAACGAATGATTATCTGCGCCTCGCTTGCCAGATAATCAACAATTTTCCCTTTCCCCTCATCGCCCCATTGAGCGCCAATAACAACAATTTTCATAGGGAACCCCTTTGCTATAGTACAATAATTACTATTTTGTTTCCAGCAGCCAATCTATCAAATTACACTGAATAATGCCCTTGTGGTTTGACCGAAAAGGAGTTTCATCCAGGCTAAGAATAATTTTTGGGTGATTGTCCCTAATCCGTTCCAGCGGAGAGAGTTTTTTAGCAAATAAAGGCTTATCGCGGATTTTTGATACAACCTGAAAATATGCTTGGCGCATATTGTTTTTAGCGTCTTCCTGAACCACAAAGTTTATTTCATCGCTGCCGTTTTTTCCGATAAAAACACGGTGACCCCGGCGGAGCAGTTCCAGGCAAACAATGTTTTCAATCTGTCCGTCAATGCCGGTTGAATCTGCGCCATACAATAAATTGCTAATTCCCGTATCGGTTATAAAATATTTACCCAGGGTTTTTAACCTTTTTCCTTTTTTTATTTCAAAACGCTCAATATGGAAAAATATAAAAGCAGCAGTCAAAGCCCTCATGTATGTTTCAACAGTATTTGATGAAATATTTCTATTTTTTAATTTTAACGCCAGGTTTATTTTTTTTGAACTAAGGGGGCTGCCAATATTATAACAAAGGCTTTTAACAATATCTTCAAGCAAAGGAATGTCGTTGATTCCTGCTTGGGCAGCGGCATCATTAATAAGAATAGTGTTATAAATACCCCTAACGCATTGCTGTACTGATACAGCATCGTCAAAAAAAGCCGCAGAAAAAGGGAAGCCTCCAAAACTGATATAATTATTGAATGCTTCTATTTGAAGGTATCGTTCCATTTGATCTTTTTGCCGGGGCATTCTGCGTTCCGGTTTTTGCTGATTAAACCCTGAAATATTTATGGGCAACTGCTTAATTCCGTCTTTGTTTTGCAGTATCCTTGGGCTTCTGTTTCGGACTTTTGAAAACGCAAGATATTCAGAAAAGGACAGCGGAAACATTTTTATTTCGACAAAAGGCACAAAGCTCAATACGCATTTATTTGAAGAAGTAATATATATGTCGATAGATTTTTTAAGCAACAGGCCTTCAATTGTTTTTTCGAAAGAGTAGCATTTTTGAATTTCATCAATAAAAATATAGGTAATATTATTAGTGCATATATGCTTTTTTAAATAATTGTACAGCCCCTGNTAATGAAACAGGGTTTTTTCATTTAAATTTTCCAAATCTAAATAGACAATCTGGCTTTCTTCTACANCGGTACGTTTTAACCAATCGATGTATGCGGCAAGTAANGTTGTTTTGCCGCATCCCCGTGTGCCTGTGAGCAATTTTACCTGAGGCTTATCCCTCCATTTTGCTATNCGGCTTAGGTATTCTTTGCGTGGTATCATAATTTAAGTATAATGCTTTATTGAGGAATTGTAAAGTTTTTTCTGAAAAAAGAGAAAACTTTACAAATTTGCGTTTTTTTTCTATTTTGAGAGAAAAAGCATTGATTTTTAGCTTTTATATAAGTACATTCGCCTTAAATTTTTTAAAAAAAGTAAAAAATGTCTTGACGAAAAATGAAAAACATACGAAAATGTAATATATCTTAGACATATAGTATGTTATACTAGTCTTTAAGAAGAATATATTTTACTATTTTGGAGTTTATCATTATGTCTTACACCAGTAAAAGAACCATCGTCAGCATTGTTGCAGGAATTATTTTAGTTGCAGCCTACATCATTTTTATACTTGGGGAAAATTCCCCTGGGGCAGAGGATTTGAAATCCTGGGCCATTGCAATACTAGTTTTTATCGGAATCGGCATTGCCATAAACATTGCGGTTCAAATTCTTTTTCACATTTTCTTTGCTGTCGGAATTGCAGTAAAAGAAGAATGCAGAGAGAGTGATAAAAAAGAGTGTGATAAAGGAGAGAATGATAAAAAAGAAAATGGAAAAAAAGAAAATGAAAATAAAATAGAACGGATTATCGCCTCGTCAATGGTTGAAGACGAGAGAAGCAAATTTATTAACCTGAAATCCTCCCGTGCAGGGTACATCTGTGCCGGAATTAGTTTTATTGCCGCTCTTTTTGCATTGATATTAAATCAGCCAGCCATAGTTTTTTTGCACATCCTGTTTTTTGGATTTGCTGCTGGTTCAATTTTCGAAGGATTTTTAAGCATTTATTATTACGAAAAGGGCATTCACATTGGGTAAGAAAATTATTATCACTAATAATATACGCAAACTGCGGTTTTTCGCCAACGAAATGACTCAGCTCGAGTTGGCGGAAAAAGCAGGCGTTTCACGGCAAACAATTGTCGCTCTGGAAGCAGGCAAATATTCGCCATCGCTGGAGATGGCGTTTAGGATTGCAGGTGTTTTCGGAGTATCCATTGGCGATGTATTTGAATGCAAGGACTCATGAAGCAAGGAGATATGCTGTTTTTCATGTAAGGAGTTTTATATAAGCTGAATATGCATAAAGCTGCCGCCATTTTTTATCGCTGATATTTTCTATAATACCAAGATCGATAAGGCGGTTCACGGAGCTTATTGCCGTAGGCCTTGAGATGCCGGTACGCTGTTCTATTTCTGCAATGCCTAACAAAGGTTTTTGCCTGAACACATTAAATACTTCTGCCGCTGATGCGCTTGCCCGGCCTATCTCTGCTATTTTTCCCTTATCTGATGCAAAGAGTTTTTTTATTGCTATTAGTGTTTTTTTTGCATCAATTGCTGTTATTGCAACGCCTTCCAGAAAAAAGTTGATCCATGCTTCCCAATCTCCTGTTTTGCGGGGCACAGACAATTTCTCGTAATAGAGGTCGCGGTTCTGTCTAAAAAAAAGGCTTAGGTACAGAAACGGTGATTTTAAAAACCCGGAAACCCACAGGTACAGTGTGATTAAAAGCCTGCCTGTGCGCCCGTTGCCGTCAAGGAAGGGGTGGATAGTTTCAAACTGCTGGTGTATCAGAGCCGCCTTAACAAGTATGGGAATTTTATCTTTTGCATGTATAAACTTTTCAAGACTGCCAAGACAATCCTGTACCTTGTCGGGCGGCGGCGGAACAAAGTATGCGTTGCCGGGCCGTGATCCGCCTATCCAGTTTTGTGATTTGCGGAATGCACCGGGTGTTTTGGTTTTACCCCTTGTGTTGCCAAGCAGGATTTTGTGAATCTCGCGTATAAGGCGAAGCGAAAGGGGAAAGCCGCCCTGTATGCGTTTTAGGCCATGATTCATTGCAGCGATATATGAAGAAACTTCAGCCACATCGTCAAACGGCACCCCGATAGCGCCATCAGATTCGTGGCGTAACAGATCGTCAAGGGTAGATTGCGTGCCCTCAATTTGAGAAGAAAGGACTGCCTCTCTGCGGACATACATGTAGTTAATAACAGTATGGTCAGGCACTGTTTCTATAAGACCGTTTAATTCGCCTATAGCCAGATTTGCCTTTTCAAGNAATTCTGCGATTTCCGCTATATTCATCGCTGGTACAGGCGGCAGGACATTCGGTACAAAAGTTTCATACCTTTCGCCTGCTGTTATCGATCCTTTTAAAAATATGCCCTGACGTTTTCTTTGCATTTAATTATTATGCAATATGAACTTTTACCAGTCAATAGAGAAAGTTAAAGTTCGTGCCTGAACTTTAACTTTCTCAAAAAGAAAGTTAAAGTTCGTGATTCATCCTTAACTTTCTCAAAAAGGAAGTTAAGGATAGGGATTCTGAAAACATCTGTAAGGAACCCCGTTTATAGGAGAATTTGCGGCTATTAGCCGGCGGTTATTTACCGCAAAATTCCACAAGTGCGACAGGCTCCAAGATTACTATATGATACTGAAGCAGAAGATAATTTTTTGGCTGCATATCTGGGTACCCCCTTCCCAATCACGAGGCTTTTGCTGCTACAGCAGTTTCCATTGGTATGGTTATGACAAAAGCCGTTCCTTTGCCTGGCACAGTAGAAACTTTTATGTTACCGTGTAAATCCTTAACGCGGTCTCTTACCATGCTTAAGCCAATTCCCCGGCCAGCTTGATAATCTGCATCATCAATGGTAGAAAAACCAGGCATAAAAAGCGTTCTTATTAAATCATTGTTTTTATTTCCATTAGTAGAGCCGCTTAAAAGATTTTTTGCTTCGGCAATTTGTTGAATTTTATTAAAATCAATTCCTTTGCCATTATCTGTAAGTTTTATTATAATTTCATTATTAATAAATCTGACAGATAACCGTATATCACCTGTTTCATCCTTTCCTGCGGCTACTCTTTCCTCGGGCATTTCAATGCCATGATATACCGCATTTCGGATCAACTGGGTAAGCACTTCCTTAATAATTCTGCGGGGACCGTAATCCAGCACGGTATTGTTTATTTCATCAACAATAAGCCTGGCTTTTTTATGTAATTGGGTTTGGGCTTTATCGCAAACTTTGGTAAGCGTTTCTACCAGAACATATTCCTTCTGGCTTTTTTCTTTTCCCGAAAGGCTCCTAAAATTTTCAATTTTTAATATGATTGTTTTTAGTTTGTCTTTCTCTTTCATCACTTCATTTAATTCAAGAACAAGAGACAAAAAATCATCGAATAACAGCGTATCTTCGGGTTTTTCCTGAAGGGCTTTAATTGATGCCTCAAGTTTATGCAGTCTTCCGCTGATATCGTCCAGGTTTAAAATAAGCGCATTGGATTTTATTGCATGAACAGCCTGGAACATAACAATAAGTATTTCCTTGTGTACATTATCTTTGTTTTTAAGAATTTTATTAATATGATCAAATTCATAATCAGCATCTTCTATAAAATCACTTAATACTCTGGGGTTTAACTGAATTACCTGAAACAGAGAACGCATTTCCTGTTCTCTTTGGTTTTCAATATTTTTTATCTGGTTTTCCAAATCTTTTTCTGCGGTTATATCTTCTAAGGTCCCAAGAATAAATGATGTCCCCCGGCCCCATTCAGCCAATGAAAAATTAGAGCGAAGGCTTTTCGTTTCTCCTGTTTCAATACTGGTATAAATAAAATCCCTGATTGGATTAATGTCTTCAAGCATTTCCTTATCAAAGGAACTGCCTATAATCATTTCAAAATAATCNGCAATGCCTTTCTGTTCGCTTGCTTTAACCGATGAAGACAACAGAGCCACAAAATTTTTCCCCTGTAAATTGGAAATAGACAAAATATTCTCAAGGGCTTTTGAATATGCTCTTTGAATAATAAATTTTTCGTCCATTAAAAAAAGCCCGTATTTTAAATTGTCCTGCATTGTTGTTGCNCGTTCCAAATCATGCTGAAGAAATTTTGCCCGTTGGGTAAGGCTTCTGGACGTTAAAAAAATTGTCAATGCAGTCATAATTCCCGCTCCAATAACAAAAATTATAGAGAAACGGAATAATTGGCTTAATGGCGCCATTATTGATGATATGGGAACGGTAGTGATAACCGCCCAGGGAGGAATGCTGGTTTCACTCATAAAATAGATAGCCATGCCTGTATTTATTGCAACTAACGGGTAACTTACAACCAACGTGTCCGATGTCGGAATAATTGCCAGGCTTTGCCCATCCATTGATTTCTGTATTTCCTGAAACACAGTGTCATGGGATTCTGTAATATTTAACGGGTTTTTATCTTCTGGATTTTTTAAGCTAATGCCTCTAAAGTCAGCGTTATAATGGGCTACAATAATTCCGTTGTTTGAGCTGACCATAGTTTGCCCTGCTTCATATAATTCTCTTGATTCAACAATTTGCTGTAACTGATCAATGTTGATAGTAACGCCTGCAACTCCAATAACGCGTGTCATCTGATAAACTAGAATCTGCACGTCAATTACCCAGGTATCTTTGAATCCTACTGAAAGCAGCCTGGGTTCGCCGATAATATCTCTGTTAATATTGTCAAGATAGTCGCGTATTGTATTAATATTGTCATCTTCTATGTTCAAAATTGATTTTAATTCTTCAAAACTTCTCTTTTCAACAAAACCCCGTTCACGGGAAAAACCCGTAATTAATTTGTTTGAATTAACCGTCTCTGTTTCATTTTCTTCCTCTATAATTCGCGGTCTCCATACGGTAAAAATATTTACAAGGGCACGGTTTGAATTGATAAGGCCATCCATTAAATCATCAAAAAATTCCTGCCTGCGTTCAATATAATAATCATTTCTCATTATCTGCGAAAGAGTACGCCCAATATCAACATAAGCAGTATAAAATGATTGTATCTCGGTTGCAGTGACCCCTGCCATGTTTACAACATTTTCTTCCACTGTTTTTCTTTGCAGGGTTACTAATTGGCTTAATAAGACCGATATAATTATTCCAATAAGAATAATTGTTACCGATGCATTTATAACAGTAATTTGGTAGCGTTTAACCCATGCTTTAAGGGAAGAAATAATATTTCGCTTTGATTTCGCCACTTAGGGGCCTCCATAAATTAATAACACATACTTCTTATTAAGTTTAATTTTAATGGATAAAAGCGTCAATGTCAATGGAGGCAATGAAAATTTAGCATTGCAGAATTGTCATTGCAAATTTAATGCAAACAGAAAAACAAGGCAAGAGCTGCTATTTACAAAGTTTTTTAAATATAGTAAAATAGAAAAATTAAAGCTTAAAATAAATCTTTTTAAGGAGAATTATACTTATGGATGATTTGGTAAAATTACATGAAGAAATGGCAAAGTATCAGGAGGAATTATTAAAACTTCAGTTAAAATATGCCAACCCTTCTCCATCTGATATTGCGAGAATGCAAGAGGAAATGTTTACTCTTAACAAGAAAATAACGGATCTTTCCATGCAATTTGCTGATGCTTCTTCTTCCGGAGATATGGATTTTGGGGATGATGAAGAAGAAGAAGATATTCTGCAATTTATTAAAGATCATCCCGCTCCAAATGATAAGGCAAAATATCTTCCCCTTGGAGCACTGCTGCTTTGCACCAACGGTGAACCCTGCGAGACTTTTGCCCTTATTAACGAGAAGGATGATTGGCTTGAGTCCTTGGAAGAAGGCTGGGGATTTGAAGGACCGGATGACGGGAAAAAAATGCTGCCGGCTCTTTTAAAAGGCAGGCATGAGACAAAATTCGGTGAAGATTACCGCAATTTAAAATCCGGTAAAGCCCACAAGCTTAACAAGGATAGCGTTGAAGGTTACATGGAAACTTTAGAAAACCTGAAGGAAATTTTTCCACGTTTGCTGCCTTATGTAAAAAAATGCGATACTCTTGTGGCCTGGGATTTGGAACGCGTTTGTTATCTTGCACGGATATTTGTTCATCTTGACTGGATAAGCCAAGCCGATGCTTTCAAATGGATGGAAAAAGTAGCTGTTAAAGTTAAAGAAACATTCTCAAAATGGGAAGAATATATTGCATCAGTTCTTGTGGGCCGTGCCGTGGCCATGGGTTTTGCTTATCAGGTAATTGATGCAGCTTCTGAGATTTTTGAGGAAAAAAAAGATTTCCTAAAAAAACACCCTATCTCGGCACTGTAAACAACCATGGATGTAACCAATACTGTTAAAAACCTTCATCCTTTGGAAATACGGGTTCTGCTTTCGTATAAGCAAGGCGATGAACTGACTATCGAAAGAGTAGAGAGAGAATTAAGCTTCAAACCAGGCAATGGAAACCAGGCCCTTTCCTGGCTGGCCGGCAAGGGCTTAATTAGTGAAATTCGGCGCGAGAGCGCTGTTTTTTACGAATTGACCGGTTTGGGGCAGGAATGGAAGAGTAAGGGAAGCCCCGAAGAACGAATTCTTGAGCTGATACGGCATAGGCTTAAAACAATGAAAGAAAAACCAAGCCTGCCTGAAATAGCCAATGCGCTAAAAATGGAAAATAAGGATATTGGCAGCGCTTACGGCAGTTTGGCCAAACTTGGAGTGCTGGCGATGGATGAAGAAAAAAAAGTGGTAATAACCCTGCCGCTTGAACATCTTGAGGATCCTGCCAAAAATCCGGTAATCGCGCATTTTGCCCTGTTGCGGGGCTTGTTTGCCAAAGTGGTAGAGGGAGCAGGACTGCTTGCCGAATCATCGCTTAATGAACCAGAAAAAAAAATCATTGCCGGCATTGCAAAAAAACGGGGTGCTTCCGATGCGGCTTTCCGGCAGATTGAACGCGAAACCATAGTGTACGGTTTTGCAACAAGCGATGACGGATCTGTTCCTGCATTGGCTGCTGCTGCGGCGCTTAAGGCCGCTGGGATTACCGGCGATGAAACAGGTATCCTTACTCCCCAAATGCTGGAAACAGGGAACTGGAAAGGCAAAGCTTTTAGATCGTATAACGTAAAAACGCCGCCGACACGGCTTACCCCCGGCCGCAGCAATCCTTATGCGCATTTTCTGGAAAACGTAAAAGACAAGCTTGTTTCGCTTGGCTTTGAAGAATATGACGGTCCTCTTGTTGAAACCGAATTCTGGAATTCCGATGCCCTGTTCATGCCGCAGTTTCATTCGGCGCGCGATATTCATGACAGTTACAGCATTGCCGATCCGGAAAAACCAGGTGAAATTGCCAGAACAAAGTCCATCGATGAACCCTGGTATTCCAATGTGGCAGCGGCTCACGAAAACGGAGGGGCAACCGGCAGCCGGGGATGGAATTATGCCTTTGACCGCGATTTTACCAAACGCTTGGTGCTGCGCAGCCAGGGCACAGCCCTTTCCGCACATGCCCTGCCTACGGCAAAGGTTCCCGGCAAATACTTCGGCATAGCCCGCTGCTTCCGCTATGACCGGGTTGATGCTACCCATCTTCCGGATTTTTATCAAACCGAAGGAATTGTGCTGGGAGAAAATGTGAACCTGCGCACACTTTTGGGTATACTGGAAATGTTTGCCACCGAAGTGGCTGGCGCAAAAGACGTAAAATATGTGCCAGGTTATTTCCCCTTTACCGAACCGTCAGTAGAAGTGCATATTAAACATCCTGTTCTGGGCTGGTTCGAACTTGGC
>WRNF01000025.1 GCA_009776715.1 Treponema sp.
AAGAAAAAATTAAAATTCTCAGAGAAATTTTAGAAGACGGAAAATCAATAAGCCAAACAGCGGAAAAGTACGGGCTGCATCCGAAAGGAGTTTCTAAATGATAATTGAAACCCCGCATGAAAATATTGAATTAACCGAACCGGTTGTTAAACCGGTTGAAATCCCTGAAAAGATGCGCCCTTTTAGCGACAAGTGGGGGAATATCATAACAAAACCAATAGATGTAATAAGCGAAAATCACGGACCGCATTTTATACAAGTTTCTTTATACGCTGTTAATAATTTATATTTTTATGGGTATCAATTAAAAATTAAAAAATTGGTTTTTCAAAAAAGGGCAAAAGTTACCGACCGACCGGAAGAAACGGAAAGAGACGCTCGCCGGGCGGCACAGAATGAATTGTTTGAAATCGTCAACAAACAATCTAAAAAAGCGTTAGATGTGTTTTTAATTTTCGATAAAATATGTTATAATCAACCTGAATTGTTTTAGGAGGGAATATGGCAAGCACTGCCGTTAGATTGGTTATTGACGATCCTGAAAATTTTCATTTACTAACAACTGACATGAAGGAACAGATTATAAAGGGCGGCATTGCAACAGTCAATGTGCAGGCTGCATTAACCCGAAAAAACGCTGTAAAACAAGTTAAAGATAATTTTACCCTTAGAAACAATTTTACCGCTTCGCAAATTCAATTTCAGCCAATGGAAAAATCGCGGTTTATCTCCCTGTCCAAAATTCAATCAAAAGTGGGCATAACCGAAAAGGCCGGTTATATGGCAAGGCAGGAAAGCGGGGGGCCCCGTCGCCCGGAAAGCGGAAAAAATTTAGCAATCCCCACTTTTAGGGCGAGGGGCGGGAATAAGGGATCGCCGGTTTTGAAAAACATGCGCTTGAATAAATTAAAAAAAGTAAAAGGCGGGAATTACAGCAAAAACATTGTAGCATATCCGGCAAAACTGGTTGCAAAGGCGGCGGTTGCATTTAAGCATGGTTTGGTTATGCGCCACAGCGATAAATTTTTCACGGTTTCCAGTTTTCAGGAAAAAGGAGGAAAGGTTTCTTTCAAAATGCAGCAAATATACGGCATGAATTTTAAAGAGACAACCACGCCGGCCAACCCGTGGCTATTGCCGTCAATGGAAAAAACCAGCAATGGACGCGGAAAATATTTTTATTCAACAGATGAAAAAGCTGGGGATGTAAGCATATTAAAAATTTATGGCTCGCTTCCAAGAATTATTTCCAATTCGTTAAACCGATCTATGCTTCTTTCATACCACTCGCTTTCGCCCGGGTATAAATCATTCAGCGGCTTACCAAGTTTTATGGCTTTCAATGCCCTGTAATCACGCTTGGCAATTTCATCAAGAATCTGGTCCCGTTCCGTTACCATCTTGATCCGTTCTTCAGATTCTTCATTGTTAACTAATATATCATCCATACAATTTTCTCCTAAACAATATTAAAACCGCACGACCCGGAACTCCATGCCGCAATTGCAGTAGCGCTTCCGACTAATGTCGCGCTTGATGTCCCATTGGTAGTATACGCTGCCGCAGAAGGGCCGGAAATTCCGCGTAAATTATTTCCGTGAAAAGTACTGTAACTTGTAGCTGCGTTATAGTATGCAAATGCGTTTACAGCAGCACTGTTACTAATAATGTTGCTGTTAATGATGTGGTTGTTGCCTCCAGAACGAATGCCATAACTTGTATTGCTGCCACTGTTGGAGACGGTATTTCCAGTTATGTTGTTATAGCTGCCATAAATAAAAATACCGGTACTTTCACTGCTGTTGTTGGAGAAGGTGTTTCCGTTTATGCTGTTACAGCTATTATTAATATAAATACCATAACTTGTACCGCCGCTGCTGTTGAAAACGGTATTTCCGGTTATGCTGTTATTGCTGCCGTTATAATTATAAATGCCATAACTCATATTGCTGCTGATGTTGGATATAGTATTTCCAATTATGCTGTTATTACTGCTGTAAATACCAATTCCATAACTTGTAGTGCTGCCGCTGTTGGAGACGGTATTTCCAGTTATGCGGTTACTGTTGCCGTAAATACCAATTCCATGACTCAAATTGCTATCGCTGCTGTTGGAAACAGTATTCCCAGCTATGCTGTTATTGCTGCCAGAAATATAAAAGCCATAACTTGAACTGCTGTTGCTGTTTGATATAGTATTTCCAGTTATGCTGTTATAGTTTCCGTAAATATAAATTCCATAACCCGAACTGCCGATGTTAGAGACAGTAATTCCGGCTATGCTGTTTCCGCTGCCAGAAATATAAATGCCGTATATAACACTAACTGAAGAATTATTAGTAATTTTTAAACCGGTTAATTTACAACCCGAACCTGTTATGTTTATCAAACCTGTATCCGATCCTGTTATATTTACTGTTGCATCAAGAACAGTAGAATCTCCATTCCCTTTGATTGTTACATTGTTTTTATTGACATAAATTGCCCCGGTAATGTTATAAGTTCCTTCCCTAATGACAATCTTTCCCCCGCTGGAAGGAAGGGCAGTTATGGCTGCGTTTATCTGAGTAGTGTCGTTTGAACCATTGCAAAGGTAATCTACATCGCTTAAAGAATGGCCGCCATTGGATGCTCCCACCACTAAAGTAACACATTTCTTTTTCTGAAATACCTGCGCCTCGGTTGCAATTAACGTTCCGTCATTGGAAGCTGCACCTGTTTTATACGGGACTTTGGGAATGCCGGCAAACACAGGGTTTGAAATATTGGCTTTTTCAGAAAACAGCTTTTTCAAAGCATTTAATGTGTCAGATGCATATGCATTATCCGGCAAATTATTTACGCCGGCCAAGCTGCCGAAAGCATAAATGAATAATGCCTGCCTAAATCCGTTTATGTCATTCATCCAATCAGCTTTATAGGGGGTCCCTTCGTAACCGTCCTCATCCGGCGAATCCACAGCTTTGCCCCCGGGATAATCAGGATCACTGTCATCACGGTAGTCAGTATAATCTCCGTCAATTTTAATCATATAATTCTCCTTCCCATTCAATATATAACACAGCCGTAGTATGAACCGGCTTCACTTTTAGAATAATGTATTCGATAAAATTTTTCCATTTTCTCTCTATTTTTATTTTTTTAACAAACACAATTTTATTGTTATTATCCCGCTCTGCCTGGCTGCAAACATAAAAACAACATTCCCAAAACTCAGGGTTATCAGGAATTGAATACAGGCCGGACACGTCATTCTGTAAAACCATGGGAACAAAACTGCTTTCGCCAACCCTGTAATTGCACACTGCTTTTTTATTCCCGCACACCATTGATCTTGAATTGCAGGTTGAAAGAATTAACACATTTCCTTCCCTTGGGTTTTTTAAGGGAATATTTTCAATAATTTTGATACCGTCATTTATTTTTTTTAACATATCCTCAAGAAATACCGCGCTTTGCCCTCCCCTGTTAATTTTCCATAAAGAATCCAATATATTCCGCCGTTTTTCCAATTCCGCCTCAGTGAAAAAAATACCGAAAACATTTTCCCATTTTTCGGGAAAACGCGTTGTATCCGGGAATATGTCAAAATAAACCAGTTCCGCTTCTTGCCGAATTTTTTCCGGTAAAAATGAAAGCCCTTTAATTAATTTTCTTTTATTGTTGTTTACATACAATTCAAATGCTTTTGAACGGGAAAACAAATTTTTTATTGCTTCAAAAAATTTCAAAACAGCACCCCGTTAATAAAAAGGTTTCCCAGTTTGCATAATTCCCCCATGCCTAAAGTATAGGTATGGATAACATCTCCAGATTTACGCATAACAATGCTGTCAAATTCTGCTTTCCGTGTTATTGCAACCTGATCAACCACTGAAGATACATTGTTTTTTGTAACCTTATCTGTCCTGTTGTTATCATCTGAAAGCCCCCTATTGTACGGTTCCCTTCCTAAAAAATATTCTTCTACAGGTGCCTTAACTAATAGCGAAAAATCCAACGCTGAAATCCCAGTTAATCCTTCAACATAAACATCAAAAATTACAACAGAAACCGGCTTGACATTTGAATAGGTTTCATCTCCGGAAGGATCAATTATTGCCGTTAACGGTTTCCGTGTTGCTTTGCCGGTTTCCGGGCTGTATGTGCAGGCTTTCCCCACTTCGATTAACAGTGCGCCATCAGGTATTCTGTCCGGGTAGTTTGACGGCAGGCCGGAAACAAAAACTAAAACACCGGAAGGGGAATTAACGTCTTTACATGGATAAATGTTTAAAACACCAGGAACTTCCATTCCCCATATTCTATAATCGGCAAGCGCACCGCCCTGCGGCTGCATTCGCCAGCGGTTTACAACCCTAAACCGGTACTCAGACTCTGGTTCATCCTCGGATGCTGCTTTTACGACGGTTTCAACTAACGCCGTTTTTTTTACATTTCCTAAAGGATTGACAAAGTTAAGCGTTTCCCCCACTTCAAGGTTTCCTGTAGTTCCCGCTTCAGCGCAAACAACCGCTATTGTTTCCGTTTCATTTTCAAGCGTTTTTGTATTATCAACTAAATAAATTTTTCCTGTAATGCCGCTTTTTAACTGCGTACCGCTGTATAAGAAACTATTAATTTGCGTAACATCAACTTTTATTTGCCCCTGCCACTGTGTACCACGCCGCGGTTCCCCTGCGCCTATTAAAATACCCCATTTAACAAGAGGCCTAATCTTCATTCCCAAAATATTTATTTCATTCCAGTATGCAGTCTCTGGAAATATTTGTAGAAACAGCCAGCCTATCTGTTTATAAAGGATTATAAACACCCCGGCAAAAACAGCAGCAAGGACTTTTATAAAAGACCTTGGCAAAATCCGAAGCTTGTTGTTAAATTCCTGCTGTAACCCGTTTATAATTAAGGTTCGAATTTCTTTAATATTTTTATTGTCATACGGTATTGCCATGTCCGGCCCCCCATAATAAAGAATATGTATTTTCAAATAATTTATTTTTATCTTTTAATATTATAACTTTCAAATTAAACCTGTTTTTTTCTGCTGCCTGCCCGTATATAAATATATCATCCGCTATTTTCTCTTTTATAAACCATTGCAAATCCATAGCCGCAGCCGTTTCCGCTTCCCTGATATTTTTAACAGTCATAGGAAGCCCTGCTGTAATAATTTGAAAACGCGATCTTAATTTTTCGCTTTCATTAATTCCTTGTATTTTATTTGCCCACCACTCCTTGTTTGATTTAACTTTTCCCGCATCCTCTTTATTGCCGCCAAAAAGGGAAAGATAAACAGCGGTAGAAAATTGCCTGTCAGAAACACAGAGGCCGTTCTCCACATCTATGTCTCCGCTTTCAACTGTATCGTATAACAGTAAATCTCCTTCAAAATTTTGCAGCATACTAATCCCCTATAATAACACTGCTGGAACCGCTTGTTATTACACCTTCAAATTCCATGTCCGATGGATTTAATACTCCGACCGCTGGTGTGCCAGAGCCTCCTGAAACCGATACAATAAAAGTATTGGCAGGTATTTTAATTTTTACCGAATCGCCGTTACGGGCAGCTTTTTCCCCTTCGCCGTTTAATAACAATTCTTTTCCTTCAACTTCAATTGTTCCGTTACCCAGCATTGAAAGTTTTGATTTTATATTTCCGTTTTCATCACGCGCAAAAAATATTTTCTCCCCCGGTTTTGCTCCTTGAGTTTCATTGAATATGCCTACAACGGCATATTTTCCAGTGCCGTCAATTTTTAATAAAGCTAATTTGTCATTTTTTATCGGCGGAGAGTCTTCCCCGGAAGAATTAAACAAAATTCCTTTTTGGTTATACCCCTTACGTGTTTCCGCTATAAGCTCTACGGCTTTTTCTATATGATGGTTTATAACTTTTCCAATTCTTCCAGCATATTCTTTTATTCCCATGGCAATGCCTCCGGTAATTCTTCAGTAAATGAACCGGGTAAAACAAGTTCAAGATCGGCAGTTTTCCCTGTTTCATCCCGCAAAAGTTTTATATTCCGCGCTGTAAAGTTTGTTTGCCTTGTAATCATTGCTCCGGGGGCTTCCACGTAAACAGACATTCCTTTTTTAAATAATTTCCCTTCATTGTTTAAGTGCGTATCACATTTTAAATTGTATTTTACGCAGTCGGCAAACATTCGCCCGGCATGTGCTTTAACTGCGTTTTCCAATTCCGATCTCGTTTCCGCATCATCAACTGTAATTGTGTCATGGCGCATTATGCCCTTCTTAATTAAAAATTTATTTTCGTATGTGTAGGTCAATGGCTCTGCCAGCACCTCATTTTTTGTGTAACCTGTAATATGCGAATAAAAACTTTGGGCATTAAATTGCGGCGATATTGATATTAATGGAGCGTACCCTTCTTTAAATTGCATAAAAGCGTTTTGTTGTGCAAGTTTATAAAACACCAGCGATCCGTTTTCATCATTCGTAAATAGGAATTTACGCTGTTGGGCAAGTTTTAAAAGAAATTCTAAAATCTTTTCATTAGGTTCTATTGCAACTTCTGAAAACGGATCGCCTGTTCCGTCCTTAAAAATAATTTTAATTCCGTATGCATCCGCAACTGGATCGGCAATGTCTTTTATTGTAACATTGTAATATTCAACTGGATATTTTGACGGCGGTACAGTGCAGTCATTTAAAATGCCACATAACGGATATCCCTGTAATGTTATCTCTGTTGCTTCCGCTTGCAGTTCGGGATCAGGTGTCAATAAAAAACCCTTAAATAACAATTCTCTTAAATAATAAACTGCACAAGTTTTGAATGCAAAAGGCATTAACGATTCTTTAATATCTTTTACCGCTAAATCATAAGGAGCCGAAAATGAAAAACTGTCGAAAGAATCAGCGGAAAGATTTATTTCGTATTTTGTGAAACCTGTAAATTTTTTTCCGTCAACAATTATTGAAACATCCTGTTCACTGTCTGAAAGTTCTATTGAACGTAATGTTTGAGGAACAACCTGGCTTTCCACAGCATCATCTTGTATTATTAAAACATCTCCCGGATAAATAAGAGGGGAACCGTCTGAGGCTGTTTTTCTACTTGCTAACTGCGGATTAGCGTCAATAATTTTTTTCCATTTTGAAAATGTGCCATAATACTTAACTGAAATAGCACCGAGGGTGTCGCCTCTTATTACTGCATGGCTATGCATAATAAAACATCTCCCGACCCATGGGCAGTATTTCAAAATCATCAATATTCAAATTGTTTTCAATTATCATCTTGTCTAAATAATAATCATCAACAGAACCGTATAATTCCGCGCAAAGTTCAATAAAATTGCGATCCCTGTCAAGTTTTATCTTCCGCCTCATTGGAAGCAAAAAAGAAATATTTAAAATAAAATCAATTGATTTATGCACTAATTGAATTAATAACAAATATGAATGAGCATTTGAATCTATAAAATTATTATTTTCTATTTTTCTATCTTCAAATTCTTTAATTTCGTTTAATAATTCCTTTAACTGTACAGCAACAGCAACTGCCGTTTCCCTTGACATAACGCCATTTCCTGAATAAAAAGCACCGCCTGCAGGAACGCCGCTTGCCGCACTTTGCATTATGCTTAAAGCCGCGCCTGAAGCAACAGATGCGGCTGAACCGGATAGAATCAGCCTTGTGCTTGAAAAAGCGTTTTTTATGTTATTAATACCAAAAGGATCATTTTTAAATTGCTTTATTATTTGCGTAATAAGCTGGGAATATCCTTTTATTTTTTCAGTGATGTTTATAAACATACGGCTTGGCTTTTTCATGACGTTTAGAATAAGCCGGGCTATATTTAATTTTAAAATGAATAAATTTTCTACTTTGTTTAATAAGGATTTTACATTGTTTTTTAATTCACTTATTGAAGTTAAAAAATCTGGATCGTTTAATGCAAGAAATGACAAATTTTCATTTAACATATCGGTTTCTGTATCCAGGGTTGCTGTTATTTGCAATTGTTCGCTAATATTTTCAATTACAATATTTTCGGCAAATTCTACGGCTGCAGATTCAGAAAATTCTTCAAAATCCGATATAATTTCATCAGATGGCACCGCTTCCAGGTTTACTGGTTCATCCGTTATTGTTTCAGTAAAAGTGATTGTTACACGGCTTTCATTTATGTTGTTTATTAAATCATTTTCACGTTCTATGCCTCCGGTAGGTATAACTTTGACAATGCCGTAAACAGGGTGCTGTAATTCCGCTATGCCTCTTTCAAGCAGCGCCGCTTCAAAATCATTTGCATTTTTAACATGATCGTCGCTGTTGAAAATACAAACAATAGAAAAAGTAACCGGGCCGCCGCCTTGGTGCTGAACATGAGCGCCGTCCCTGTCCGGAAAGGTAAAAACCCCTGTTTTTAGTTCTGTTTTTTTTGAAAATTTGTCTCCCCATAAAAAAACAAATTCTTTTCCGCTGGGAGCTGTGTATTTTGCTTCTAAAAGTTCTCTGTCCTGCATTTACCTGTTGCCTCCCGATGCCAATACACTGACATTAGGTGAAACCGGCGGGCGCGTTACCTTTGCTGTAGATCCCTGCTCTGCCCTCACCATAATATCAACCGCATCGCGGTTTGTTGTTTGACTGTAAATATACCGTTCCGCTGTTGTCATAGGCATTGCTGGCGGTCTGCTTGCCGCTGTCATTGCCGGGCTTATTAATTGCGGAGCATAAGAAGTCGGCAAAGAAGAGCTTGTTGTGTTTAAGGTGCGGAAAGCCGGTACTGCGGTGTTTGCTGTTTTTGTAATATTTTCAACCTTTGCAGGACCGCCAGTAAAAAAATCTTTAACAGCGCCGCCGACACGGCCAAAAAAACCCTTGACTTTTTCCCATCCCTCTTTTATTTTATCGATTAAATTAGAAAAACCTTCCTTAACTTTTGCAAACGCATTTAAAAAACCCTCCTTAAACCGTGTTAACCCGCCGCCGGTTAATTCGTCTATTTTATCCCAAGTGCTGCCTGTTACATTTTTAATTCCATCCCATGCGTTACTGGCTGCGTTTTTAATCCCACTCCAGGCTTTTTCCGCTGTGTCTTTTGCGCCGCTCCAAACATCCTTAAAAAAACCTCCCACTGCTCCAAATACGCTTTTAATTCCGCCCCAGGCTGTGCTGGCTGCGTTTTTTACACCGTCCCAGGCTTTTCCTGCTATGTTTTTTACTCCGCCCCAAACATCCCCAAAAAAACCTCCCACTGCTCCAAATACGCTTTTAATTCCGCCCCATGCTTTTCCGGCTATGCTTTTTATCCCGTCCCATGCTTTTCCGGCTATGTTTTTTACACCATCCCAAACACCTTTAAAAAATCCACCTACTGCCCCAAATATGTTTTTAATTCCCTCCCACGCGTTGCTGGCTGCGTTTTTAATCCCCTCCCAGGCTTTTTCCGCTATGTTTTTTGCGCCGCCCCAAACGTCCTTAAAGAACCCTCCTACCGCTCCAAACACGCTTTTAATTCCGCCCCATGTGTTACTGGCTATGTTTTTAATCCCCTCCCAGGCTTCTCCCGCTATGTTTTTTACGCTGTCCCAAAGCCATCCAAAGAAATCACCAATGGCAGAAAAAGCATTTCCTATTGCTTCAACAACGTCATCCCAATATGCTATCAATGCGATAATGCCGGCAATTAACGCGCCTATTGCCAGAATTATTAAGACTATTGGATTAGCCGCCATAGCTGCATTTAAAAGCCATTGAATGCCAGTCCATATTTTCCCCGCAACAGCGGCGGCTTTTTGAGCGATAGAAAATGCAATGGTTGCTATTTTTGCGCCTATCATTCTAGCTTTTAAAAGAACAAACGCCTTCGCCATGCTTAATATATTCTTGACAAAGCCTAAAGCCATTGACGCTTTTTGTGCAACAGTATGGCCAATAGTTGCAATTTTCGCGCCTATTAATCTAGCTTTTAAAACAACAAATGCTTTCGCCTGGCCAATAATATTTTTTGCAAAATCTAACGCCATTGCTATTTTTTGGCGAAGCGTAAATAAAAAGGTTTGTGCTGCCGCCCCCGCTGTGCCGGCTTGGTATAAAGCCATTGCCTTCGTTTGANNNNCGGNANCAAAACAAGCCACAAGCATAACGGCATTGTAAACGCCTTTTATAAATGAAAAAACACTAGACGCTGCCGCTGCCGCAAGCATAACGGCTTTATACGCACCAACTGCAATCATTACTGCAAGAATGGGCGTGCGCAGGTCCCAAACAATGCCGATAAAATCCATTACATAACTTCCTAATTTTGACAGCCAATTAAAAACCTCTGCTATTTTATCGGCAACCGGCTGGAAGTCAAAATCTTCTAATTTATCCGCCATTTTTTCAAATTTTTCAGCTATTTTTTCAAACAAAGGCATTAAAGCGGTTCCCAATTTTATTCCGGCATTTTTAATTTTATTCATTAAACGGCTCATTCTTTCCGCAGGGCTGCTTGCAACAATGTCAAAGGCACGGTCAACCGCCTGGGCGCCGCCCTGCATTTCCGCAAGCGCGTGCGCAAAATTATCCGCGCCGGTTTCGGTCAATGCCATAACAGCGTTTAACGCTTCAACCGATCCAAAAAGGTCAATTATTGCCTGTTCGCTTCCGCCGGTTTTTACTTTAATTTCTTTTAAAAATCCGGCTAAGCCTTTAGAACGCAACGCCGCAGCGGAAAAATCAATCCCTAACTGCCTGGCGGCTTTTGCCGCTTTGGTAGAAGGGTTTTGAACGCTTTTTAAAATGTTCAGCACCCCCTTCATTGCTTTGGGGGTTTCTATGCTGCCGGCCGTCAATGCGGCAATTGACGCGAAAAGCTCATCGGTTTCAACGCCCAGCCGCGCTGCCGTGGGCAGAACGCTCCCTAAAGAACTGTTTAATTCTTCAAAAGATGTTTTTCCTAATTTATTTGTTATATACATTTGCCCGGCAA
>WRNF01000026.1 GCA_009776715.1 Treponema sp.
CCCTGCGCGGCCGCCCCCGCCGAAGAAGATCCCCCGTTTACGCCCTGCCCCCGTTTGACAAGTGAATATGCGATCAAAAGCGCAAAAAGCGCAATGAGCAGTATAATAACCGCGCTGACAATTTTTGATTTTTTCATTTCAGCAAGTCCTTCCAGCTAACGTTCAAAGCCGCCGACATATCAAGGATCATGTTAAGGTAGGAAAGCTCGCTCTGCAACAGCCGCTGGCGCGCGGAAACAAGGTTATTGCGGGCGTCTTCCAGCGCCAGCGAGTTGACCGTGCCGTTCCTGAACCCCTGATCGGTAAGCTCATAGCCCCTTTCGGCGACGCCAATGCTGAGGCGGGCAATTTCGACACTGTCCCATGAGTTCCGCAGATTCGCCGCCAGGGAGCGTATCTGAATCACCGCCGATTCTTCGGCGTTTTGCAGATCCAGCCGGGCTTTGTCGATTTCCGCCTTCGCCGCCTGAAGGGACTGGCTTCTTCCCGTCCCCCGGATCCAGGGGTCAACGGGAATATTTACCGTCGCGCTCCCGCTGAGGGTGTCGGCAAAAGGGTCAAAACTCCTGCTGTTCCAGTCCGCGGAAAGCCGCAGCGAAGGCGCCCTGCCGGAAAGGGCGAGCTGCCTTTCGGCGTTTTCCAGCCGCTCAATCTCCCGCCTCCGGCTTACAATATCTGGCCGCCGGCTTATGTTCTCGCGTATAAGCCGTTCGGCGTCAAGTTCCTCTTTTTCAATTTTGATTTCCCCGTCAAGCTCCGCCTCCGAATCCAGGGAAACGCCAAGCTGGGCCAGGAATTCGCCAAACTGGTTGGCGTAGGAGGAATTCGCAGCGCTCAGGCTGTAACGGGCGTTTTCCATCCCCAGCCTGCTCTGCAGCAGCGTCAGTTCCCCGGCGAGGCCGTTATTAAAGGCCACCTGGTTCTTCTCGTGCTGGAGCTGCGCCAGGCGCAGCATGTCGGCAAGGACGGAGAGGTTTTCCCGGTCGGCAATCAGGCCGTAAAAACTTTTCGTCAACTGTATTTCAAGCTGGTTTCGGGCGTCCTCGTAACTTAAAAGCCTGGCCTGGTACGCCAGCTTGATGTTTTTCACCGCGTGGGGGATCCCCGCGTTAAAGGTCAGGCTGATCCCCAGGCCCGCGTTAAGGTTCGCCCCGTCCCTGTTCATTTCAAAGCCGCTGCCGGAAAAAAGCGCGCTCGAGTAAGAAGCGCCAAGAGTGCCATTTATTGAAGGGAAAACTTCCGACCACAGCCTGTTTGCAGAATACTCCGCCGTTGAAAGGTCGATAAGGCTTTTTTTCAGGCTTAGATTGTTTTCAATTCCGCGGGAAACGGCCTCGTCCAGAGTAATGGTCAACGGGGAGGCGTGCAGAACCACAGGGGACAAAAAATGCGCGCACAGCAAAACCCTGAGAAATAAACCCGGATGCAAACAAATCCCCCTTTTCGGCGCTTTTGAGTACTATCCTATCACAATAATAATGAACGAAAACAGGGTAAGGTTACACAGGGCGGCAATAAAAGGCCCAAAAAAACCTTTCCGCTGCACTCTATTCGCCCTCTGTATCCCGCTAAAACCGGCAAGAGGCTGCCAGGCGGGGGGCGAAAATAGATGATGGAGTCCGCTTACGAAGCCGCGGCACGGCTTTTGTCAAGCAACTTGTTACAGATAAGTACCATAACTTGGGTTGTTCTTATTGCTGCCTTGCCGTGCCGGATTTATTGTACCCCAAGTTTATGCATTTGTCGGCTCGTCTTCCCAAGCGGAGAATTTCATAATATTTCCGCCCCCCGCCTGGCAGCCCCTTGCCGGACTTAATCGATATTAATGGCATTGGGTGCAGGTAAAATAGAGAGGCAGTTTAATTGTGGCAATGAGATGGAAGGGAAAGTATGGCAGGTTAAGCCCAAAAACCGCCGGTTTTAGTAAATACTACTTGACAAACGTTAAGTTATTTGGCAAATTTCTAATCAGGAGGACTTCTATGGAAAAGATAATAGCCTATTGCGGGCTGGACTGCGCGGAATGCGACGCCTACAAGGCGACGCAAAACAACGATCAGGCGCTGCGGGAAAAGATCGCCGCCGAATGGTCAAAATCGTTCAATTTTGCCTGCACGCCGGAAATGATCAACTGCACTTCCTGCACGGGCAGCGGCGTTAAGGTGGGCCATTGCTCGCAATGCGAAATACGCAAATGCGCCACGGGAAAAGGCCATAAAAACTGCGGCGTCTGCGTCGATTTTGCAGCATGCAAGACCATCAACGATTTTATCGCACAGGTGCCCCATGTAAGGGTCAACCTGGCCTAAAAACCGGATACGGCTGTCCGGAAAGCCTTTCGGGCAGCCGCGCCCGCCTATTCGCGCCTGACGTTTTGCAGTTCAATAAGCTCGTCTATCTGCCGCAGCACAAAATCCTGAAATTCGGGGTACAGTTCGTTAAAAAGGCCGGTCATCCGCTCCATTTTTTCTTCCTGGGTGCTGTTGAACATTCGCCCCTTGCCGGTAAGAAGCCAGTGTTTATTGACGGAAAAGGCGCTTGAAATGAGGTGGATCAGGCGGTTATTTGCTTCTTTATGCCCTGTTTCAATTTCTGATAAATAGCCGTTGGAAACATACACTGCTTTGGCAAATTCCCTCTGCGACATATTTAGTGTATTTCTTGTTTCCTTGATCCGGTCATTAATTGTCATCACCTGTTCTCAATACGAGCATACAATAGTGATATTCGCCTATCAAGCAAAAATTGCCTAAAAATGAGACGATTCTAACAATTGTTTGTTTTTATTATTGACAAAACGTTCATTTTATAGTATATTATGCTCATATATGAGCTATTCTAATGATGTGAAACAAGGGAAGTTGTTATATACCTTTCCTAAGCTGTCAGAAGAAAATCAGCATTTTATCTTGGGCGTTGCTTCAGGTCTGAGGTTTTTCCAAGAAAAACATAAAGAATTATTAGATGAAAAAAGATTAATACATTTTAAGTTTCGTGAGGTAATGAAAGAATGAAATTATTTTTATAATAATAAATAAAATAATAAATATTAATTCATAAAATAATAAGTTATACGTAAATGGAGAAAATAAATGAAAATTTTTACCAAAATCTTGTTAACAGGATTTTTTATCCTAACGGTATTTTTTGCTACAGAGCAAAAAGTATATTCTCAACAATCGCTACAAGGTCAAGCCTTTATGAATCAACGTTTGGCATTGCTAGCAACATCTGGTAGTGAATTTGCCTCTCTTAATCAACTTCAGCGAGTAACCTTTGATTTCAATGTGGTTGTATTAGAAGGTATGGAAGCTTTATGGGAAAGAATTAGAACCGCTTATAATATCCGAGTTCAACCAGATTGGATAGTAGTTGTTAATGAAAAACAACTGATAGAGCTTTCTGCCCCAATTTTGGACGGGCGTTTTGATGCATTGGTTATTGCTCCAGCAAATGAATTAATTAATGCGTTGGTTATGGGTTCAGGTGGCGGGTTTGCTTTTGTTGCCGATCCACGAAATGTGCTGGGAAGAAATCGGTAATAAATATTTTGCTTAAGTTCCGACAGAAAATATACTTACAATGTAGTGAGTCTATTTTTATGTAAATAAATTTTCGTATGAAAATTTATAATAAGTTTATGGGTGGCATTAATGCCACAAAGGAATTTTTTATGGAAAATATGATTACGTGCAAATGTGGAAAAGAGTTTGATCAAAATAAACTAGGAAAATGTCCGAGTTGCGGTAAAATGAGTCCGAAGATGAAAAAAATTCTTCTCATTATGCTACCAATTATAGTGATTGTTTTTGGAGGAGTGTTAGTATTTAGTCTTGTGGCATTGTCAAGTTCAATTGATGGGCTATTTGATGATACTTCCGCAGGGAAAAACAAGAACTATACTACTGTAGACTACTCAAACGATATTATCATTGCCGCAACAGAAATGACAGTTGCATTTGCTCTTAATGAATCACTCGCCGATTTAAAAGGGTCTAATGATCTTAATGTTATTGTTCAGGAAGACTTAAAAGAACAGTGGGATTTATTGCAAAAAGCTTGTGGTCTGACACCAAGAAAAGTTGATTACTGCCCAGAATCTAGTATAAAAGAGTATTTAAATGCTCTTAGCTATTCTTTGAGCTCTACTGTAGTAGTATTCAAGAGCAATGGAAAATCTCCTTCTGCTTTCGGCTTAACAAAGGATTTTCTTTTAAAAGTACCTGCTATTAGAGTTCCTATTTCTCAAAATAATCCTCAAGTAAACGGAACATGGATAAGTGAAGATGATGACGACGAGCTTACCTTCAGTGGCTCCAATTTTACAAGTCAAGTAAAAACTGGAAAAAACTGGAAAAATTTTGACAAAGGCAAGTTTTTTCTAAATGAAACACAAACGAAAATGACTCTTAATATCACACATGAATGGAAAAATGGTAAATGGGTGGAAGACCCTTATACAGATGTGGTTGATATTAGAATATCTGGTAATACTATGATACTTGATGATAAAACTTACACAAAAAAATAAGGATAAAAACATAAACGGTTAGCGTTCCGCCGCCCATTCGGGCGGCTCCAGGGTTTCGGTAGGCTAGGTCATTGCTAAAGAGCCATTCCCACGCCTCCCTGCACCCACATTTTGCCAGCCCTGGTCTTACTAAGCAAGCCCTTATCCCGGATGACAAAACGTCGTTAACCTTAAAACGTTAGACGACGTTCGTTTTTATATCATATTATCAATCACTTTTGATATTAATATTTCTTCTATATTTCTTCTTGCATCCAATACAAATAATATATATACCTTTTTATTATCATTTTTTATTTTGTAATATACTTTCCAAGGATTTATTACTAATTCATAAACATCAAAAATGCCAATGTCTTTTAATTCCTGTGTCTGTTTAGTTCTTAGTTCCTCTATTTCCAATAATTCTATTTCCTTCATAATTTTTTTATATATATTATTAGCCACATCTGCCCCTACTTTAGTAATATAGTATTCAAGTATTTCATTTAATGAATCTACCCCATCAGTAGCCCATTCAATATTTCTCATTAATCTTTTGCCTTCAATGTTTTCTCAAATATTTTTTTTGCATTTACATGAGTAATTGTATTTCCATTTTTTATATCCTTTTCACCAAAACTTAATAATTTGGCCAAATTTATTGCATTTATTGTCTTTTGGTAACTTTCAATATCAATAATCACGGCCTTAGCTTCCCCATTTTGGGTTATAACAACAGTAGATTTTGTTTTCCCAACATAATTTACAACCTCAGTTGTATGTGCTTTTACATAAGAAATCGGTTTTAAATCTTGAGCCAAATTTACCATGTTTATCCTCCAAAAAAAAATAATTGATAAGCCATTTCCAAAAATCGGTTAGTTTCGGAAATGGCTTTATAAAAACTGTCCAAATTGCCAGTTTTTCTGTTAAATATAAGGTAGATGTTCAAAATTAAACCATCATTCTGCAAATTGGTCAATAGATTGTACTATATTTTGTACCAAAATTCGCGTTTTTATTGAATTATGCAAAGGGAGCGATTTCAACTATTGAAAACAACTCAATGTTAATGATCAGACTCATAGGCAGTTTTATTGTGGTAATTATTGGCGGCGTTTTAGGAATTGTTGGATCCGATAAAAAGCCTTCAAAAATAAAGCCAATAATCCTTGGCATATTGACTTTTGCTTCATGCTGTTTCTTATTCCCCTTGAATAACTATATTGCGGTTGGCATTTACCTTGTTGCAGGTTTTTTACTCCTTTTGGCCGGTTTAACAACAAAAGCAAAAATACCGGAAAGCAAAAAATTGAAAGGTGAGGCTTTTTCAAAACTAACAAGGTTTTGAAAATGGCTTTGGAAAAACCGTCTAAAGGCCGGTTTTTCCTCTAAATCTAAAGTTGCTTATTCAAAAACTGAAGTTTCAGAACAACTCCATTAGTAGCCTGGTGTGGGTAAAATAGAATAAAACCGAAAAAAATACCGGGAAATTTTACCGGATGGGTAAAATAGAAAAAAGGTCCAAAAAGATCTTGTTTATATTCATATAATCAAGTACATTATTATATGGATATCGACATCAAATTTAGTAAATCGGCTTTTAAGCATCTTCTTGATTAATGAGTAGGAGGAGATTTTGCCGGATTTAACTGAAGAAGAATATGATGCCCTTGATGAAAAATGGACAAAAACCACGCCAAAAGTTGGCCCCAACGGGACTGGTTTTTTTGCGCAAAAGAAGGCGGCGCGTTCAATAACAGTGGATTCCTTTACAGCAGATTATTTATTGACAAGGGCTCTCGCTGATCATAAAACCCCGGCGGATATAATCAGCGAATTAGTACGCGAAAAAATCGCTTCCTCAGACAGCAGTGTTATAATGGCTCAATGAGCTTCCCAGTTTAAGAGCTGTAACTTGCATATCTGAGTTGTTCAGAAACCTCAGTTTCTGGACAACTTCCTATTGGCTCTTCCGGAAATATAGTGGAAAATGCCCTATCATTCCTATCATTTTTGCTTCATCAGCGGCGGCAAGTCCCATTTTACAGGTAAGATATGTTAACCACTATATCAGCCATTGATAAAAGAAACAATGTACTATAAACTGAATTGTATTGGAGAAAGAAATGAAAAAAATCGGCATTATCGGCGGAATTGGGCCTGCTTCAACGGTTGAATATTACAAGGGCATTGTAAACGGATACAGGCAAATAACAAATGACGACAGCTACCCTCAATTTTTTATTAACAGCATTAACATGACCGAGATGCTAAGGTTTGTAGCGGACGAAGACTGGGAAAAACTGGTTGATTTTTTGGCAGAAAAGATTGACACACTCGTTAAAACCGGAGCTGACTATGCTGCGCTTGCTTCCAACACGCCGCACCTGGTTATTGACGAACTGGTTAAAAGGTCAAAAGTTCCGTTAATCAGCATACTTGATGAAACCTGCAAATACACAAAAAGCATCGGCTTAAAAAAGGTGCTGCTAACCGGAACGTTATTTTCAATGAAACACAATATTTACAAAAAACCCCTTGAAAAATACGGCATCGAATGTTTTGTACCGGAAGACAATGATAAAACGGTAATCCACAACATCATTTTTCCGGATCTGGAAAACGGAATAATCAATGAAAAGGACAAAATAACATTCAAGGAAATATGCGTCAAAAACATAAAAGAGAAAAACATTGACGGGATTATTTTGGGCTGCACGGAATTGCCGTTAATGATAAAAAAAGACGATTTTGACGTAGCCGTGATTGACACAATGGAGATACATATAAACAGCATAGTGGAAAAAATTGTAAAGGAAGGCTGATAAGGGCCTATCCCTTATTCAAAGTTCAGCCCCATTACATTGTCCACGGGCAGGGAGAACACAATCCCCTGGGCCTTGCTGTTAAGGCCGTGGGCTTCGCAAATGGAGCGCATTATGGAGACTTTCTTTTCCCTGCTGGTCAGCATTAGAATTATTTCCTTCTCGTCCTGGACCGAAATCCCCAGAAACCTAACCGCCCCTTCATGGGCCTGGCCGCGCGCGTTCAGCACCGTGCCGCCCGAAGCCCCGGCTTCACGGGCCGTGTTCATCAATTCATCGCTGTAACCGTAGTTTACAACAGCCATAATAAGATCGTGCTCAACGGCGTCGCGGGTAACGGTATCACGTGCGGCTGTATCGCTTTCAGCCGAATCCCGGTTTAATCTGTCTTTCATATTTCCGCCTTCGTCTTTGGAATCGCCTTCGCCCGGCGGAAGCAGCCCCTGCTCCGCGGCGATTTTTTCATTTTTATGGATACTCCGCTTGAAGATCAGCAAAACAGGATCATTAATTGCCGACAGCGGAACTGTAAAAGTAATCCCGGCGCCCGGACCGCTGCGGCTTAGTTTTTTCCTTACCTCTTTCATCAGCACCGGCACCATTACCTGCTGTTCCAGGCAGATAACTATTGCCTTTTCCCCGGCGCCGATACCCAAAAGATCGAGAATGTCGGAATTTGCCGTTCCCATTCCCATGCTGATGAAGTGGAAGCGGACTTTTTCTTCAACAAACACGCCGGAAACGACATTGGCCTGGTTCCAGTCAACAATAAAAAATATCAGCTTTAGTTCCGGCAGGCTGGGCCTTGCGGCTCCGGCATCCGGGTTTTTTCTGCCTCGGGCGGCTTTGGCAGGCAGTCTGGAAAACAGTTTCAGGAAAGGAAATTTCAAGGCCATTTACGCCTCCCCCCCGAAAACGGTTATCTTTCCCCAATCGACAATTTCCCCGGCCAGGGCGGCGCCGATTGCCGCCGTCTGCTCCTGTGTCATGGCTGCCGCCTGCTTTGTCCTGTACTGGTAGATCAGGCCCATCATCTGGATGACGATGAGGGGGGTCATCGCCACAACGGCGACAATGCCGAAAGCGTCGATCATCATGTTGCCGCCCACGCCTTCGCAGGTTCCCATCGCCAAAGGAAGGAGGAAGGTGGAACTCATGGGGCCGGAAGCCACGCCGCCGGAATCAAAGGCGATGTTGGTAAAAATGCGCGGCACGAAAAAGGTAAGGGTCAGCGCGAACAGGTAGCCGGGGATCAGAAAATACATTATCGGAATGCTGAACAATATCCGGCACATTGTAAGCGTCAAAGCCGCAGACATCCCGATTGCAAGCCCCCTGTTCATCATTTTTTGGGTGATTGCGCCGGAAGAAATTTCTTCCACCTGCTTGTTAAGCACATGGACCGCCGGTTCCGCCGCCACAATGAAGTAGCCGATCAGCGCCCCAANGGGAATCAAAATCAGCCTAAAAGGCGACGACGCAAGCTGCGAACCCAAAAGCTGGCCCACCGGGAAAAACCCCACGTTTACCCCCGTCAGGAAGAGCACCAGGCCGATAAGGGTGTAAAAAAAGCCTACCGTGATGCGGCCGACCTGATGCCGCTTGAAGCGGCGGAAAATAAGCTGAAACAGGACAAAGCAGACGGCGACGGCCCCCAATGTTAACAGCATGTCCTTAAGGAAATGGGGGAGTTCAAAGGCGAAGTATTTAATGACATCACGCGAAGTGGCCGCGTCCTGGAACACATAGGACTCCACCTCCACCGAACCGGGCCTGTAAAAAATTCCTAAGAGGAGCACCGCCATTATCGGCCCCACGCTGCACAGGGCCACAATACCGAAACTGTCTTCCTGGGAATTTTTGTCGCTGCGTATGGAAGCGATGCCCGCGCCCATTGCCAGCATAAAGGGAACGGCAATGGGGCCGGTGGTAACGCCGCCTGAATCAAAGCCAACGGGGATAAATGTGTCAGGGGTAAACCAGGCCACCGAAAAAACTATGATGTAAAAGATCACCAGCAAAACCGAAAGCCGTATTTTTAAAAGGGGCCTAAGCACGCCGATCACCAGGAAGATTGCAACCCCTACAGAAACGGTAGAAATTAATACAAAGGCCGGAATTGAAGGCGTCTGTGTGCCCAATACCTGCAAATCCGGCTCGGCGACGGAAATAATGAATCCCATTATCAAAGTGCCAAAAATAATCAGAATCAATTTCGAGCTTTTTGTCAGCTCCACGCCGATTCCTTCGCCCATGGGCATAAGGGCCATGTCGGCGCCCAAAGTAAAAAAACCCATCCCGATAATGAGAAGCGCGGCCCCGGCAAGAAACATCAGAATAGTCCCGGAAGGCATGGGAGTGAGAACCACGCTGACAACAAGCACGATGGCGGTAATGGGGAATACAGCGCTGAAGGCTTCCATTATTTTTTCTTTGAGTATTCTATTCATTCATTTCCTTTAACAACAGTATCTCACATCTTTTTTTTTCAGGCAATAGCTTTTTATCCCGATAATTTTTTTTAACATAGCAGCGCGTCTCGGATGCAATGCCGCCGGCAGGGCATAAATTAACATTAGCTGAAATTTACCGGGCGTTAACAGCAAAGGGGATTTGTCATAACCGCCTGAAAATGCAGCCGGCCCCGGCAGATGTTTTGGGCAGGCCTTAAAATTCAAACAGGGGCAATTGCAGGCCGGCCTCGTCAATGGCACTAAGAAGGCGGCGTATCCGCACGGGGTCGTCGGGCTTTTCGATATAAGCGCCGCCGCTGCTGATAAAATAACGGGCCCTCTTTAACACGGCGCCGAGGCGGCGGAGGCTGTCAAAACTGAGGCTGCGTGAGCGGCGGGTTTCAATAATGCGGCGGGCGGTTTTCGCCCCAATGCCGGGAACGCGGAGCAAGGTTTCATAATCGGCGCGGTTTACCTCGACCGGAAAAAAGTCAAGGTGCCGCAGTGCCCAGGCGGCCTTGGGATCGATGCAGGCGTCGAGAAAGGGCTCGTTATCGCCGAGGATTTCGGCGGCGGCGAAATGGTAGAAACGGAGGAGCCAGTCCGCCTGGTAAAGGCGGTGCTCGCGTACAAGCGGCGGGCCGGGAATGTCCGGAAGGCGGGGGTCGCTGGGGCTGCCCCGGGCGGGAACGCCGGGGNGGATAAAGGCGGAGTAGTACACCCGCCTGAGGGAAAATTTCCGGTACAGCGAGCTTGACAGGTTTATGATCTGCCTGTCGTCCTCGGCGCTGGCCCCGACGATAAGCTGGGTGCTCTGGCCCGCCGGGGCAAATTCGGGGGCGGCGCTTTTCCCCTGAGGCAGAAAACGCGGTTTCCGGCGGGCTTCTTCAAATTCGCCTGATAAATCCGAAAAATCTCCCATAGCGCCGAGTATTGTTTTGCCGGATTTATCAGGCGCAAGGTTTTGCAGGCTTTTATCGGTGGGAAGCTCTATGTTCACGCTGAGCCTGTCCGCCCAAAGGCCGGCCTCGCGGATCAGCCGCCCGCCCGTTCCGGGGATGATCTTCAGGTGAATGTAGCC
>WRNF01000027.1 GCA_009776715.1 Treponema sp.
TATACCTAGCACGTTATGCGTTATAAAATCAAAAAATTTATGAAACTTAACATAAATTTAATGCCAATTACAAAGGAGAAAAAATGGCAAAGAAAATTAATTTTAGAATACTGGTAATGGTGCTGGTATTTGGAATGACGGTTTCTGGGTGTGATAATGGTTCAGATTTAACTGAAAATTTACCCCAAACAGTTAAATATGAAAGTAGGGATTCTGATGGTACTACTTACATTTTAACTATCACTTCGACACAATCTGGTGACAGTTACAAATTAAAAATTTTACCATCAACAGGAGAACAAAAATAAGCAGCGGTACGGTACAATCTACATCTGACAGAAATTTAACATTAAAGCCATCAAATGGCGATGCATTTAATGTTACAATTACAAATGAAAACATGACTAGGAGCCTGTCGGACTTGTAGATTTTAGTGGTTAAAAACCACTAAAATCTACGATTTTGGGGCTCCTTACGGAGTTTGCAGAGTAAAAAATGCTCAAAAACGGTGTTTTTTCGCATTTTTTTCATCGAAAAGGGCAAAGCCCGACAAACTCCTAGGAGCCTGTCGCACTTGTTGAATTTTGCGATTAAAATCGCAAAATTCTCCGATAAACGGGGCACCTTACGGAGTTTGAGCGGTAAAAATCGTGCTTTTGCACGATTTTTTACATTGCATTGGGCAAAGCCCGACAAACTCCTGGTAATTTTGATGTCGTTTATATCCACTTCATTTAAACGCAAGTATATGCCATTAAAACAGCATATACCAGTGCGATGTGCGACATTTAAACGTCGCACATCTCCAACTAATTGCTTTTTTATTTTAAACAGAGTATTATTGCATAATGGCAGTTATTTATGACAACCGTTGGAAAGTACAAAACTATATTATTGTAAGGAAGAGATAAAAAAATGAACATTGAAATACCCGGATTAAATGTTAAACAGGGGCTTGATTTGTATGACGGCGATGAGGAACTTTATTTGATTATACTCCGCTCATACGTTGATAATACCCCCGAGGTTCTGGATCAGATTCGTTCTGTATCGGCCGAGACTTTGAACAATTATGCGTCTGCTGTTCATGGAATAAAAGGTACCAGCGCTAACGTTGGCGCCGAAGAAATCATGCAGACAGCACAAAAGTTGGAGATAATGGCTAAAGCCGGCGATCTTAACGGAATAATGGCAGAGAATGAATCATTTTTAAAACGCGCTGATATTCTTATTGTTGATATACGGAATTGGCTGGAACAAAACGGTTTATAGGGAATTACTATACAACTATGGAGAAAAAATGCCTGACTCTGATGTAGATTTGCTGATAATTGGATCAGGGCCTGCAGGGCTAACCGCGGCGCAATACGGAGCAAGAGCCTGCCTTAAAACACTTGTCCTAGAGCAGCTTGCCCCGGGCGGGCAAGTTCTTCTGATCGATATTCTGGAAAATTATCCGGGGAATGCAGAAAAAAAAGATGCCCAAGGCAATATTATATCAGGAATAAAAACCGGATATGAAGTAGCCGAGGATATGCATAAACAGGCACTTGCCTTTGGCGCTTCATTTCTTAGCGGAAAAGCGCTTGAACTTAAAAAGGACGGGCAGACGTTTACTACAGTTCTGGCCGGAGGAAAAGAGGTAAAAGCACTGGCAGTAATATTGGCTACTGGCGCAACCCACCGCAGCCTAGACATTCCCGGCGAACAGCAATTTATGGGCAGGGGCGTTTCGTATTGCGCTTCCTGCGACGGGGCTTTTTTCAAAGGGAAGAAAATATTTGTTGTCGGAGGAGGAGATTCCGCCTGCGATGACGCTCAGTACCTTTCCCGCCTAAGCCCCCATGTTGTTTTAATTCACCGCCGTGACCGTTTCCGCGCCCAGCCCGCTCTTGTACAACGGGTTATGCAAAATAAAAATATAGAAATCCGCTTTAATACGGTTATAAGGGAAATAAAGGGAGAACAAAAAATTTCATCTGTAGTGCTTGATAATGCTGGCAGGGTGTATGAAGATGCGGCGGATGCTGTCTTTATTTTTGCAGGAATAATTCCGCAGTCAGAGCTTGTTTCCAAAGAAAGCAGTTTAAGGCCGGAATTGGATGAGGGCGGCTACATTATCACCAATCAGAAAATGGCAAGCAGCGTAGCGGGGCTTTTTGCCGCAGGAGACGTTCGCTCCGGCACATTCAAGCAAGTGGTGGTTGCCGCTGGGGAAGGGGCAATTGCCGCTCATAGCGCCGCACAGTATATTGACGGGCTTAGGGGAATAAGTTACACATAACAATACAATGAATAAATTCAGGTTGATATTATTTGCATTAATTTTTATTCCCTTTGCATTGGATGCATTGAATTTTAATGATGAAGAAAGCCCTGAAGAACTTGCGGCTGCCATAGAAAAAGCCATGAACGATGAGCAGGCCCTGGCACAGGTTTTTATGCTTGGATGGGTAGGGGCAGATCCGTCTCCGCTAATAATGGATTGGATTCGCATTCGCAATATTGGCGGTGTAAAAATTTTTGGCTGGAATACCGAAGATACTTTGCGCCTTGCGCAAACGGTAGGAATTTTACAGGAAGCAAGCCTTAATGGTCCATTCAACATTCCGCTTCTGGTCGCTACCGATCAGGAAGGCGGCTGGATCCGCCATGTAAAAGGCAGCACCAGCGAAACACCCGGAAACATGGCAATTGGCGCTTCGGGTTATCCGCAGGATGCCTATCTTGCCGGTTACTATATTGGAAAAGAATTAGCGCTTTTGGGAATAAACATGAATTTTGCGCCTACTGTCGATCTTTTTACCAACCATGATTCCGTGCTGATTGGCCCAAGGGCTTTTAGCAGCGATCCTGTCAAAGCAGGAATTCTTGGCGCTGCATTTGCCAAAGGCCAGCAGGCGGCGGGAATTATTCCTACAGCCAAACATTTTCCCGGTCACGGAGATACGGAACTTGATTCACATGGAGTGCTGCCAACCATAGATGTCTCTTTTGAAACATTGTGGAACCGCGAATTAGTGCCATACCGCATATTGGCTGCAGAAGGCATTCCTGCCGTAATGAGCGGGCACCTTGCATTTCCCAATATACTTGCTAAAGATCATAAAGGAAATATTCCCGCCTCTCTTTCTTCATGGTTTTTAAATGATGTGCTTCGAAAAAAAATCGGTTTTAAAGGTTTAATTATTACCGATGATTTAATGATGAACGGCGCTACCTTATGGGCAGGCACTCTTTCCCTTACCGCCAAGCAGGCGTTAATGGCTGGAAATGACATAATTTTATTTTCTAAAACGCCAAATCTTTTTGATCCGGTATGGACAATGCTATTAAATGCAATGAAAGAAGATGATATCTTTTGCCAACGGGTCAGAGATGCTGCAAGAAGGACGATTGAAATAAAACTTACATTTTTACGCAGCAATAAATCAATCCCAATAATTCCTGATTTGAAGAAAATTGAAGAGGAGCTTCCCAATCCGGAAGGCAGTATTTTTTTCTTAAACCTTGCTGCACGCAGCGTAACAATTGTAAAACCGTCTTCTTTTTCCCTGCAAGAAAAAGAGGACAGTTTAACTTTTCCCTTAAAACCTGAAACTGCCGGAAAAGTATTACTTGCAGGACAGTATTTGGACTTTTTCAAGGTTGGAAGAGCTGCATTTCCCGGAGCTGTCTCTTTTTGGTATTCCTCAGAAAACAGCGCTGATTTTTTAAATTATGCCAAAAGGTCTGACACAATTATTTTTTGTCTTTCCAGTGCTCAAGGAGTTAAGGTGTTGCAGCGATTAAAAGAACTAAAAAAAAAAATAATTGTGTTATCTGTTCTTAACCCTGTGTATTTAGAAGAGGTTCCCTGGGTAGACGGAGCGGTTGCAGTATACAGTTATGCGCCAGAATCATTTGCTGCCGGTTTTTCCGCAATTATCGGAAAAATACCGGCAGAGGGAAAATTGCCCTATGAATGACGCAAACAAATGGCAAAAATTGAAAAAGAACGAGGCCGGTATGGCAGAAAAGCTGTTGTTATCGCATGAATACCGCTGCATAAATGCATGTTACAGATTTATTAACCGAAAAAAAACAAACAGCAAGACATGGGCACTGCATGATGGCAGCGGAAATATTTCTTCCCTTGTAATTTATTCAAATAAAAACATCCTCCCTCTTTTATGCAGAAAAAACAATATTCCATTGTTAAAATTCCTTAATGGAAAATACAGTATATATCCCGTCTATTCATTACAGGGCAGCCGGGAAGATGTTGCGGTAATTGAATCAATGATGGAAAAAAACGGTTTTATCCCTACAGAAAAAATTAACTATAACCTTATGTGCATAGACCGCCTGCCTGAATGTTTTATCGGTAAAGGCCCTTCCGGCCTGATCCTTCGCAAACCAACGTTAGCCGACTTAGACGATCTTGCTGTTTTACACGCCGCTTATGAGCAGGAAGAGGTGCTGCCTGCCGATGCAGAGTTTAATCCTTTTGTTAGCCGATTAACCACTGAAAAAATATTTTATAATGAAAAAATGCTTATAGCCGAAATAAGCGGCCGCATAATCGGAAAAATTAATACCAATGCTTTTGCGTTTACCCGTTTTCAGGTTGGCGGTGTGTATGTGCATCCAGATTACCGGGGTTTAGGCATAGCCCGCAGGATGACCGGCGAATTCATTAAAGAACTGATTACCCTGGGCAATGGCATTTCGCTTTTTGTTAAAAAGTCAAATTCTGCCGCATTCCGTGTTTACAAAAGCATCGGTTTTGAAGTAAAAGGCGATTACAGTATATGTTATTATTAAAGAAATGCATTCTTGTTATGCTGATGATTTTATTCTGCTGCTGCAAAAACAGCGATGCTGAAATTGCCCCCGAAAATTCTTCCGCTGACGCAGAGGAAAATTCTGCAGAGGAAAATTCTATTGAAGAAGATATTTCTGNCAGCCTTATTGCCGCCCGCATTGCAGTTGCTTTTGACGACAGGCAGCTTGCCGCTCAGGTGATAATTTCCGGCATTGACGGCAAGGGCAGGCTAAGTCTGCAAATGCGCTCGCTGCTGGAAGATTGCCCTGCCGGCGGGGTAATGCTGTTCCGGTATAACCTGGACACGGACAATGAGGCAATTCAGCAGCTTATAAAAGAAACAAAAGATTTGATTGCAGAAAACAGCAAAGTTGAGTTGCCGGAAGATGAAGCGGTTTTAGCTTTTTCTGTTTTACCCTTCATTGCGGTTGATCACGAGGGAGCTTCGGTAAACCGCTTTAAACCGGGAACCGCAGACCTTCCGGCAGCAGCAATGTATGCAGATGCGGTAAATAACAATAATGAAAATATTAAAAATGTTATGAAACACATTATCAATGACAGTTATAATGCAGGGGAAATAATTAACAGTCTTGGCATTAATGTAAATTTTGCGCCGGTTGCGGAATTTCTTACAAAAGACAACAGTGATTTTTTAGGGAACAGGGTGTATAGCAGCGATCCGGTTTTTACAACGCAGGCTGCTGCAGCTTTTATTCTGGGAATGAAGCAGGCCAATGTACTCTGCGCCGTAAAACATTTTCCTGGCAGTGCCGGAAAAGATCCGCATTATTTTACATCTGTTTTAGAGGGCGGCAAGGCAGTGCTTGATATGCTTACAGTTCCTTTTGCCGCTCTAATCGGCAAAGGGTATGCGCAGGCAATAATGGTTTCCCATTCTGCGGTTCCTGCTCTTGACAGCCAAAATATTGCCAGCCTTTCACCTATAGTTATGAAAAACTGGCTGCGGCATGAACTTGGTTTTAACGGCATAATTATTTGCGATGATTTTTCCATGGCAGCCGCGAAGAACTTTGCAGGCAGCGCTGAATCAGGCAGCGAAAGCGCATTAACTCCGGAAGCAGCCGCNGTGAAATCTCTCGCAGCCGGTGCGGACATGATTTTGGTGTGGCAGCCCGATTTACAGCGAACCCATCGTGCAATACAGGCAGCTCTGGACGACGGAACGCTTTCCCGTGAGCATCTTAGGGAAGCGGTTACAAGAATTGTTTTTGAAAAACTGCGCTTAGGATCTGTTAAAATATGGAATTAGATCTTGCTTCTAGAGTATTGTATTGCGATGCCGGCTGTGTTGTGGTAAATAAAACTGCCGGAGAAGCAGTTGAAGGCGCAACCGGGGGCATGGCGGACCTGCCCCGTCTGCTTGCCGCAGAGCTGGCTTCTTTGCAATGGCCGGCTCCCTTAAAAAAAGAAGCGCTTGATTTGCCGGTTGCAGTTCACCGCCTGGACGTTCCTGTTTCCGGCTGTGCAATATTTGCCCGGACAAAACCTGTATTGCAGTTTCTGAACAACACATTCCGCAGAAACGAAGTAAAAAAAACATATTGGGCAATTGCCGAGATACCAAACAAGGATCATTGCAGGCTGCCTGAAAATAGCGCAATACAGGAGCTTGTTCACTGGATTCAATATATTCCGGAAAAAAATATGTCAATTGCACATAACGCACCCGGACAGGGACAAAAAAAAGCTGTTCTTCATTACCGCATTGCAGGCAGGGGAATTAATTACCTGTTCCTTGAAATAGAAACGCTTACGGGACGCCATCATCAAATAAGGGCGCAGCTTGCCCGGCTCGGCTTGCATATAAAAGGCGATCTTAAATACGGAGCCAAGCGCAGCGAAAAAACCGGCGGCATACGCCTTCATGCCCATTCTGTTTCATTTCCGTTAATGTCAGGCAATGAACGCATTTCTCTGCAATGCAATCCTCCCTTGCAGGATAATTTATGGATTGCTCTTGCACATTTACTGCAAACAGAAAAATAAATACCCTAAAGTCGGTCACTGTGGGACCCGTCCGAGGCCAAAAAAATCGTGCCTGCACGATTTTTTTACCTCGGACACCCAACGTTACCATTTTTGGGTATTTATTTTTCTGCAATTACTGTAAAGTTACATCGCTGGTTAGGGAGAAGAGGTAGCTTTTTTCAAAACTTTGTTTTGAAAAAAGCTGTTTTTTAAAGGGAGGCTCTTGCAAATTTACTGGAGGTTACATAAGTTGGCAATGCGCTGCATTGACATTTTTCCTTAAATACTGTATATTATATTACGGTGCCTTATGGAGACAAAAAATAAACATTTGTTTATTCTCAACCCAAAATCATTTTGGCATAAATGGAAACAAGAGCAGGCCATTGCCAAGATACATAAATTTTTTACAACAATTGGCAATAACAATTATGAAATATACATATCCAGGTTCCCAAGAGATGCTATAGGTTTTATAGCTAGATTTGCAAAAGAACTTCCCGACGATTGTCATTTAAGGGTATATGCAGTAGGCGGGGACGGTATACTTTTTGACTGCCTTAACGGCATAATGGGCTTAAAAAATGCCGAACTTGCGGTTCTGCCCTATGGCCGCACCAATAACTTTATACAGGGCTTTGGCAAAAATTCAAAACCTTTATTCAGNGATATTCAGCAGCAATACAACTCTTCTTCTATACCCCTTGATGTAATTCGCTGCGGGAATACATATGCGCTTAGTTACTGTGTTATTGGAGTAGAAGCCGAAGCTATCCGTTATGCCGATAAAATACGGCGAAAAATGGTAAAGGGCAATCTTTTTAGTCAATGGCTGTGCAGGGTTTCCTATAAAATACATTATTTTATTGGTGCCCTTATTGCCTGTCTTGATATTAATTTGTTTCGCCAGAAATATGAATTAGAAATATCCGGCGATAAAACTTTTGGTTCATTTTGCGGTATAGCATCTTTTAACTGTTCATATTATGGCGGAACCCTGCACCCCTTGTCAAAAGCCATGCCCAATGACGGTTTGCTTGATGTATTAATTATTAAAGGCAATGGGCCTTTACGGACTTTTTCTCTTTTTCCTTTTTATGTTTATGGACAGTATCATTTATTTAAAAAAAACTTTATTTTTAAACAGGGCAGTAAAATAAAAGTGCATTCTGACAGCAGCATTATTTACAGCATGGATGATTTTGTGTTTTTTGATCGGGAACTTGAAATAGAGTTATTGCCCGGCGCCTTGCGTTTTATTGATGCCGGGAAACAGGGGTATATTGGCGCTTCAAATGAAAAATAATGGATATACACGCAGCCCGCACGCATTTTTAATTTCACAGCTTTCCTTAATAGGGTTTTCTGCATTAGGCCTTATTGATATAGCCGCGCTTTTTAACAGGTTGTATTTTTTTGGCACTGTCTTTTCTCTCATAATAATTTTTATATTAAATATTATTTTTCATCATTTGGACAGAGTAATAAGTGAAGCTTTTTCAATTCCAATGATTCTTTTTTTTGTGCATTCTGGAATGTCTTTTTTAACAAAACAATATAACGATTATTTTATCTATTGTGTAGGAATTTCCTGTATTTGTGCATTGTTTTTTAACCGTAAAGCTTTATTAAAGTATTTAGTTATTACCAATTTATTAATTATATTGCAATTAATATTAAGAGCGGAAATTCCGGCAATTTTCTATAGAATTTTCTTTAATATGGATATGCGTACAATCCTGTTAAATTTGATAATAACTTTTTTTGGCACAATCTTTATTTATTTGATAACAACTTTTGCAGAAAATAATAAAAATGATGCAATCATGGCGCAAAATTCTTTTGTAAGCCTGTTAATTTCAACACCGGATCCGATTGTATTGCTTGATTCCTTAAACAGGGTAACATATATCAGTAATTCCTTTATGGAAATAGTTCACCTGGATAAGGCCTTTTATGCAAAGGGCAGATCTATTTTTGATTTATTAAAAGATCAGTCATTAAAGGATTTGTTTTACGAAATATTGTCAAAAAGCGGACCGCGCCAAATAACACGGGAAATAATTCTTAACCACAAACAGTATTTTTTTGAAGTTGTGGTTTTTGAGCTTGAAAAAGAAATAGAAGGCCGCATGGTAAACCTTATTGACATTACTCCGGTTATGAACGCAAAATTTGAAGCAGAAGCCGCTTCCCGTTCAAAGAGCGCTTTTTTGGCAACCATGAGCCATGAAATCCGCACTCCCCTGAACGCAATCATTGGGCTTTCGGACATTGAACTTCAAAAAACACTTTCAACCTATACCCGCATTAATCTTGAAAAAATTCACAGCTCAGGCACAACGCTGTTGGGAATAATAAACGATATTTTGGATATTTCTAAAATAGAAGCCGGAAGCTTTGAGCTTGTTTTGGTAGACTATGATACTCCCAGCATGGTAAACGACACTGTTCAGCTTAATATGGTAAGAATAGGTTCAAAAAATATTGTCTTTAGGTTAAAAATTAATGACAGCATACCAACAAAATTATATGGAGATGAATTGCGTGTTAAGCAAATTTTAAGCAATCTTCTGTCAAATGCCATTAAATACACAGACGAAGGGAGCGTTGTTTTATCTATTGACTGGGAAAAAAGAGGCCCCGATGCTTTGATTATTTTTAAGATAACAGACACCGGGCATGGGATAAAAGACGAGGACCTTCCGGGGCTGTTCTCTGAATACCGCCAGCTTAATGCAAAAGCAAACCGCCATATTGAAGGCACAGGGCTTGGCTTGTCCATCACGAAAAACTTGGTGCATTTAATGAACGGAACAATAAACGTTGAAAGCACGCATGGCAAGGGCTCTTGTTTTACCGTTAAAATAATGCAGCGGATTGCAGACGGCACTCCAATTGGCAATAAAACTGCCCATATCCTTGAATTATTCCGCTACAAAGCCAACAACCGTTCCAGGGAGTTAAAATTTGTGCGAAATTATATGCCTTACGGCAAAGTTCTGGTGGTTGATGACGTTGAAACCAACCTTGATGTTGCCAAAGGACTAATGCGCCCATACGGCCTTTCGATAGACACAGCCACAAGCGGATTTGAAGCAATATCAAAAATTCGGGCTAATGGGGAAAAAGACAAAACCGCCCATTATGATTTAGTTTTAATGGATCATATGATGCCGGGAATGGATGGAATAGAAGCAGTTAAAATTATCCGCAATGAAATAAATAACGATCTTGCCCGTTCTGTTCCCATTATTGCCCTAACCGCAAATGCTTTAACCGGAAACGAAGAAATGTTTCTTACAAACGGATTTAATGCGTTCATTTCAAAACCTATTGATGTTTTACATCTTGATGCCGCTTTGAATACATGGATACGAAAAAAACAAAGCATTGAAACATTAAAACAGGCAGAAAAAAACTCAAGTTCCTTCGATAATTTTAACGAGGAAACTTCAAACCTGCTGGATGGCGTTGTATTGGACGGCGTTGACCTAAAAAAAGGCAGGGAACGTTACATGACCGAATCGTCATACATAGAAATTCTCCGTTCATGGCATTTGCACACTCCGGCGTTGCTTGAAAAGATGAAAACCGTTACTATTGAAAACGCAACTGAATATGCAGTTGCGGTTCACGGTTTAAAAGGTTCAAGTTTTGGAATTTATGCAGATGCAGTTGGAAAAAAAGCAGAAGAACTGGAATATTATGCCAAAGCGGGGGAATTATCCCGAGTTCAGGCAGAAAACCCAGGTTTTATCGAAACGGTAGAAGCGCTGCTTCAAAATATTGGAGATTTGCTTAAAAATACAGCAATAAAAAAGAGCAAAAAAGAAACGGCAGTTATGCCCGATCCTGATCTTCTTGCCAAATTACTTGATGCGGTAAAGTCATATAAAACAGCTAAAATTGAAGAAATTATCGGCAAACTGGAAGAATTTGATTACGAAACAGGCGGAGAAATGATAGAATGGATACGTAGTCAATGGGACAACCTTGAATACAGCGCTATATGCAGCAGGCTGGAATCTTCTGCCC
>WRNF01000028.1 GCA_009776715.1 Treponema sp.
TGTCAGTATCGGCCACATTGCGCAGGGTAAATATGCGCATTGAGTGTGCGTCAATATTGGGCGGTTTGATGGGCGCGCCTCCGGGGGCTAAAATCAGCTTGTCATAACATTCGTTATATATTTCGCCTGTCTGGTTATTTTTCACCGCAACTGTTTTTGTTTTAGGATCAATAGACAGTACTTCGCTTTGAATTCTTACATCAACATTAAAGCGCTGGCGGAAACTTTCGGGGGTTTGCAGCAGCAGTGCCTCACGGTCAGGTATCACTCCTCCGATAAAATAAGGCAGGCCGCAGTTGGCAAAAGAAATGTGTTCCCCGCGTTCAAATATTATTATTTCTGAATTTTCATCCAGCCTGCGAAGACGTGCTGCTGCTGTTGCTCCGCCCGCTACTCCGCCAACGATTAAAATTTTTTTCATAAATTTTTATGCAATACCGCTCAATTTGCTGTCAGTTGGGAAGGGATTGTTGAACACCCTTGTTATAAGTTCATTGTCAAGGGTTAAAAGCAGGCCTTTATCATCGCCAATCATTTTAATTTTACTTAAAATTTCTTCTGCATTGGCTTCTTCTTCAACCTGCTCATTCACATACCACATTATAAATTGATAGCAGGCGTGGTCGTTTTCCTGCATAGCAAGAGTTGCAATATTGTTTATGCTTTCCGTTACTTTTTGCTCATGGGCAAGAACTTTTTCAAAAACATCTTCAACTCCGGTAAATGAAATCGGCGGCTGTGCTATTGACGCAAAATACGGAATTACACCTCGATCAAGAATATACTGGTATATGTGAATACCGTGAGCCATTTCTTCCTTTGCCTGAACAAACAGCCAGTTAGCAAACCCTTTTAAAGCGGCATTTTCCGCAAAAGCCGACATGGAATGATACAGATATGCCGAATAATATTCTGCATTCACCTGATCACTTAATGCTTTGGTTAATTTTTCATTTAACATAATATCTTCTCCTCTCTGAAAATTTCTTTGTTTTAATCAATAGCAGACTTACGGTAACACCTACGCCCACTATTTCAAGTATAACATAAATTAATACCGTTTGCACAAGTGTCACTGAAATAAAGTATTATGGCGAGGCTCTTGCAAAACTCTTGAAAAAAATGAATCTTATAAAGCGTTTGTAAATGGTAACAATTAGGCATAGTATAAAAAGCCAGCACAAGGTGATGAATCGCATAAAACTCTGTAACAACTCACCGCCTTTCGGCGGATAGTGTTTCACTGGTCTATGGCGATCGCTTCGCTCACTCCCACTCCATGTTCCACCTGCACTTTTTTACAGTAACTGTATTCATTCGGAAGGGGGGGATTTGAACCCCCGACATCGAGTTCCCAAAACTCGTGGCTTAACCACTGGCCTACCCTCCGGATTGAGTAATAATTAAATATAATGAACCTCTAAAACCCAATTGAGATTTTTAGAGGTTCCTTGGAGAAAATTGTTAACTCCTTGCTACATAAGAAATTATAATATTCTCTATAAGGTATGAAAAATCCTAATAATTTTACACAACTTCATAATTCCTGGACAAATTTTGAAAAAATATCGAAGAGAATAATGTCCAATTTTGGTTTTTTTAAAATAAATTCTTCTTCCATCATTTTTATAGCTTCATCCGGAGTCATGGCTTTTCGGTATTTTCTGTTAGGATCAGTAAGGCTGTCAAATACATCTATTATTTCCAGCATTTTTGCCGGAAAAAAGGAAAGCGACTCACAGTCAATTACCGATTCTTTTTCAAAACAAATACAGGAATTTTGTCCTGCCATAGGGTTGCTTTTTTTGTACTGCTCAAGGTAAGAACGGAAATATCCATAACCTGAAGGGTCTCCGTAATATTCGTGATGATATCCTGCAATAAGACCAGCATCCCGCGGGTAATTTGTTTTATTCATAATTGACGTATAACCCACTTTAACATGTTCTACAACAATTTCTCGGTTATATGCTGATTCGCCTTCATGATACTCAACTGCCGCTGCTTTTCCAATATCGTGAATTAAAAAACCCACTGCCCAATTAAAAAAATCGTTTTCTGGAATTGCCCTCATTCCTCCTAAAAATACTTTTTCTAAAGTTATAACATCCGGATGAACATTGGGCAGCAGAGATCGATAAAAATCCTTGTATTTTTTTTCAAAAGAAATTCTTAATTTGGAAATAGTGTGAGAAGTAGACACCAATTTATTATAATAAGAAAGAAAGGCAAGCCCGTTAACATATACGCGGATCATATGCTGAATAATGGTGCCATTGGACTTTGCAACCAGTGATTGAATTAATTCATCATTAAAAATGTCAGCCGATACCAATTGGGTTGAAGATTTTACTAAATCGCGGGTAGAATCGACAAGATTCTGTGTCTGTTTTTTTGCCTCGTCGTTTGAAAGGTTCATTGCATTCATCAAAGCTACATGATTATGCAGAACTGTATCCCTTGTCGTATCAACTAACGCTTCCGATATTTGTTCTTTATCCCCTGGTTTCTGGGAAATCAATACATCCAGCCGTTTTTTATTATCATTAATGTTCTCCAGCCTTTCCGTTTCTGACATTAATGCAATTGTTTTATACTCTTTGTCAAATTCTTTTTCGGCAAGGTCAATTAATTCGGCATGGTTATCTGTTTTTTCAGGGACAAACTGAATATTGATATTCTTTTCATCTAGTTTTTGATGTTCTTGTTTTATTTTATTATAATCTTCGATGTTAAGCATATATTCCCAGGATTCATTTTGCAGCCAGAATTTATTATTATTGCCATGCAAAACCTTAAAAGAGACATACTTTTTATTTTTATTCTGCAAGTTCATGCAAACAACAGAAACATCTTCCTGTAGACAAACCTTAATATAGTCATTGTTTTCTGCAACAATGTCACGTAACAAAATAACAGATTTTTTTTCTAACATAAGTGAATTATAACCGAATTTTTAATTTTTAATCAAGCGGTTTAAGGAAAATTTGAGGCTGATACGATTCGAACGTACGACCTTCAGATCCGCAATCTGATGCTCTATCCAGCTGAGCTACAACCTCTTGTCAATGACCAACCATTTTCTTATTGAAACCGTTTCGAATCCCCAATGCCTCCGGTTTATTTCAGCCTTTTTAATAAAGGATTAATTTACCGGTTTATTAATGCCGTCTCGGAGCAGGGGGGATTCGAACCCCCGGTGCCTTGCGGCACAACGGTTTTCAAGACCGCCTCCTTCAACCACTCGGACACCGCTCCAGTACTTTTCCTTCTTTAAGGAAAGCATTTTCAATAATTAAAGCCATTTTCGGAGCAGGGGGGATTCGAACCCCCGGTACCCTTTCGAGGTACAACTCCTTAGCAGGGAGCCCGATTCAACCGCTCTCGCACCGCTCCAATAAGAAAAATCTATCTTTTTTTTAAATTCATGTCAATAGGATGCATTGCATCATTCAAATACATTAGTATCCCCGTTTATCAGAGAATTCAGTGGTTTTAGACCACTAAATTCTGCAAAGTCCGACAAACTTCTAAGAGCCTTATTCCCTGCTTTTATCCCTTACCCAGCGCTGGACAATTGCATCCAAATTCATAATATTAATGGGTTTTGCCAGAAATCCCTGAAAGTTGTTGTTCAGGAACATCTGCTCGTTTCCTGCAATTGCATTGGCTGTTAGCGCTATTACCGGTATGTTCATTGCATACTTTGTCCCAATTTCACGTATCTTTCCTGTTGCTTCCACTCCGTCCATTCCGGGCATCATGTGATCCATGAACACCGTATCGTAGGCAGGTTCGCCGGCTGTAATTCTGTCTATCGCTTCCTGCCCGCTGATTACGCAGTCCACCTGCATCCGGTATTTACGCAACAGCCCGGCGGCGACATCCAGATTGGTCTGCATATCGTCTACCACCAGCACACGCGCATAACTTAAATCTGAACGAACAAACTTCCGGCTGGCTATGCGCTTGTTTTCCACATAATGGAAACTGCGCAGATTTTCCGCTGTTTCATTGCCTATTGTTTTGTCCGAGACAAAACCCTGCCGGATGCTGATACGGAAAACAGACCCTTTTCCATGTTCGCTTTCCGCAGTTATTTCTCCTCCCATCATATTTGTAAGCCGTTTGGTAATGGACAAACCCAGCCCCGTACCTTCGATATTGCGGTTTGTCCGTGTGTCTACCTGACCGTAATCGGTAAACAGTTTTTTTAGGTCTTCCTCGCGTATGCCGATGCCGGTGTCCTTTACATACACAGACATCCAAACATCCTGTCCGGCACTTTCAAGATTGCCGCCCGAACAATGTATTCCCAGCGTAACTGTTCCTTTCTGTGTATACTTGAAGGCATTGCTTAACAGGTTGTTGATTATTTGTTTAACCCGCAGGTCATCGCCAAAAAGGTGGCATGGCAGATCATCGCCAATGTCTAACATGAAGGTAACAGGCCTGTCTTCAATGCGAATCATGTTCAGGGTAATTATGTCGTTCAGCATGCTTGGCACTTCATATTCCACAGGCGTTAATTCAAGTTTTCCTGCTTCTATCTTTGAAATATCAAGGACATCGTTTATAAGCCCCAGCAAGGTATTTCCTGCTATGCTTATCTTTCGCAGGTTATCTTTCAAATGAACAGAAGGATCGTCTTCATCCAGCATTAAGTCCGTCAGTCCGACAACCACGTTCATGGGGGTACGCATTTCATGGCTCATATTTGCAAGGAATGCGGTTTTTGAATGGGAAGCTGCTTTTGCTTGTTCTTCCATCGCCTTACGTTCAGTTATGTCACGCGCTATACCGGCAATTCCAACTACTACGCCGTCTTGTTTAAGCGGGGCTAAAATTGTCTCAAAAAGGCGGGAATCACCTTTGGCTGAGGGCATAAATTCCTCAAACACAACCCTGCAGTCCTCGTTAATGACCTTTCTGTCCGCATCATCTGCCATCTTGGCAAATTCAACAGGAAATTTTAAGCCGTTCTCATTGTCTTTCCCAATGATTTCACTTTTTTCTAAACCGACATATTCTGCCATTAAATCATTGCACAGCGTATATTTTAAATCCAAATTCTTGCAGAAAACAATGTCTGGTATTGAATTAACCATTGTTTGCAGCATAGAAGTTTGAAGCGCAAGCTCTCGCTCTATCTCTTTGCGCTCGGTTATATTGCGGGATATGCCCAAAATGCCGATTACCTTTCCGTTTTGAACCAGCGGGGCTTTAATTGTTTCCAAAAACAATTCTTTATTATTTTTGTGCTTTATTATAATGCTTTCTTCAAATACAGCGGGGTGTTTGGTATCCATGACTTTTTTATCATCATCAATAAATTTCTGAGCCGTCTCCAAAGCATAATTAAAAATTTCCCTGTCGGTTTTGCCGACAATATCCTCCTCGCTGAAATTGTACATTTCCGCATAACTTATATTACATTGCATGTAACGTGAATTTAAATCCTTGCAAAACATGATGTCCGGAGACGAATTAAACATGGTTTTAAGTTTGGAACTTTCAATCTCCAGTTCGCTTGTCCGCTGCTTAACAAGCTTTTCCAGCCGTTTCCCGGTTTTGCTGCTTCTTATTGAAAAAGCGGTAACGAGAACAAGTATTATAAAAAACATAAAAGCTGCGCTAATAAGCCATGGGCGCTGCGCTTCNACTACTTTTGTGCGGTAATCGAAGGTTTTGCCTTTCCAGAAAGTTGTTATGTCTTCTACATTAATTAATTTAAATGTCTTGTCCACAATGGAACGCAAAATAACTTCATTTTTATTAAAACCAAAACCTGAATAATAGGGAGGTTTGATTATTATATCTGCTTTATAACCTGGGTTTTCATAATAATTTGACAAAGCAAGAAGCCTGTTCAGGTTAACCATAATCACATCCACTTCGCCCCGCTCCAGGCCGTTTTGCAGTTCAGTAAAATCGCTGTACTTAACAATGTTAACATGGAACGGAAACCATTCCTTGAACAGCTCTTCCATTGCCAGGCCGTTTATAAGGCCGACTTTTAGGTATATTATATCGTTAATGCTGTTATTGCGTGATTCAATTTTGGAAAGAAAAGCATAATTATCCATTAAAGCATTGGTTTCTGTCCAAATAAAATAATTTTCTCTTTCTTTTGTATGGATCAAATCAACAAATAGGGATACCTTCCCATCGGCAAGCATTTGTATCAATTCAGCCCCGGGCGTAGACTGATCGTTGGCAAGTTCAAATTTTAACCCGGTAAGTTTTGACACTTCACTTAATAAATCAAAGGAAATTCCCTGCCATTGTTTTTCATGGGTATTGTAAAATTCGTGCGGGTAAGCGTCATTTTCTGCCGCAAACAATACACGCGGCGCGCTGTGTATATAAGCCAATTCTTCTTTAGTAAACTGTTTAAACAATTTTTGCTTTTTATATTCTAGATATCCGCTGCTGTACAGTTCGGCAAGGAAAGGGTAAGCGCCGTTTTCCAGGGCTTTTTGCACTACCGATATAACGGGCTCAAGTTCCAAATTTCCGCTTGTCAAAGAAACAGGGCTGTACACAGCAGGGGAGAAGTTTTCTATAATCACGTCATTATAATTATCAAAAGCAGCTTCGCCGGAATTCACCACAATAAAGGCATCAATCTCGTTATTTTTTAACATTTGATAAATATAATCGCCTTCGGGTTTTTCAGGAACAACCATTTCATAAGAGCCAGGCGTAAGCACAGAGGCAATATCCTGAATAGCGATACTGTCCCCCAGAAGCGCATAACGCGGTATCTGCGGCAGCGTTATTTTTTCAATAGCCTGGCTGCCTTTCATCCGTACCGTAATAAGAGAGCGAAGCGCTATTGGATCGGTCATATAATAGGTCTTACGGCGTTCATCGGTGGGCCTGAAATCACCGGAAAAATCTATTTCCTTTGTTAATAACACCGTAAACAATTCGCTGTAATCAATATGCACAGGCTTAAACTGAATCCCGAAAACATGGGTAAGCCATTCACAGAATAAGGCAGTATATCCTCCAACTTCACCGGTTTCTTTTACGAATGCTTCGGTGCTTTGAACTGCTCCGTATAAAAAAACACGGTTTTCTTTTTGAAGTGTTTCGATGGCTTTAATTTCATCCTCTGTAACGCCGGGGATGTCCCGAAACGAAATATTCGCCATTAATAAACCAGCCTGCTTTTCTGAAACTTCTGCACACCCTGCCGGTAAAATTGTAATTAATACGGTAACCAGCATTAGGCATATCACATATTTAACTTTAAGCATAAAAAACTCCCATATATGTTTGCATTACGGGGATAGGGAAAACAGATAACAGGGAACAGGGGTTCTTGTCAATTTTTTAATCATGGAAGCAACACAATCTTCTTACAAACAAAAGCCCTAACCTGTTCCCTTTTTATTTTTCTTTGCTAATTGCACATTGCTATTTGTTCACTGTATCCGCTTGCGGCAGATGACTCTCTTTTTCCATCTCCAAAAGTAATGTAATTTATTGTACCATTGCCGTTGTTTTTTGACCATATATACAGATAAATTTCTTATTCTTTGTTCATAATAGTTACTGAATATAAAGGTGAAAGAACAGAGTGCTTCGATTTTTTACCACAGAGGACATGGAGCGGTTTGAAGTTAGAGAAAAGGAATGAAAAAAGAGATAAAAACCATAGCCGCAGGGCGGTTTTTAACTTCTTGCTTCATATTTTTAATTTCTCGCTTCATTTAGGGCTTGCCAATAATTTATTTAAATAATATACTTTATTTTTGGAGGATCATTATGGCTGAAAAAATGTATATTGATTTTGCCGCTGGAGTCAACAGGGTAGGGAACAATACAAAATTCTTTATTAAGATGCTAACTAAATTCAGGAATGAAACAACGCTCGACAAAATGGAAGAAGCGCTTGCGGCTGAAAATTTTGAAGAGGCAAAGGCGGTAGCCCATACCATAAAAGGGGTCGCCGGCAATCTTTCTCTTTCTGAATTAGCAGACGAATGCCTTAAGATTGAAACGCAAATTAAAGCTAATGCAGTGGATTCGGGGCAATTGGCAGTGTTAAAAACTGTTTTTGATGCAACCATAGCAGAAATAGATAAGGTTTTAGCAGAAAATGAATGAAAAAAAGACAACTATCCTTATTGTAGATGACATGGAAATTAATGTCATGATGCTTGAGGAAATTTTGAATGATCAATACAGCATAATTACCGCAAGCAACGGAAAAGACGCTCTTGATAAACTGCGGACTGCATTGGTACTGCCAAAAATTATTCTTTTAGATGTAATGATGCCGGAAATGGACGGGCGGCAGATGTTCGAAAAAATGAAGGCCGAAAAGAGCTTGCAGCGCATTCCGGTAATTTTTATTACAGCGGAAAACGATTCAGAAACCGAACTTCTGGCTGCAGGCGCGGTTGATTTTATAAACAAGCCCTTCCTGCCGGAAATAGTAAAACTTAGGGTAAAAAACCAGATTGAACTGAAAAACTACAGCGACAGCCTAGAGGAAATGGTGGTGGAAAAAACCAACGAAGCGACCAAAACCCTGGATAATGCCCTTCAGGGACTTGCAAACGTAATTGAACACCGCGACCTTGAATCAGGGGAACATGTCAAGCGGACACAGTTGTATGTGCAATCATTGGCTAATTCTCTTATACTGAGCGGCTCGATTTATGCGCAGGAAGTATTTGATGCAAAACCGGATATTATAATGAAGTCTATGGCACTGCACGATGTTGGCAAAATTGCCATACCGGACCGTATTCTTCTTAAACCAGGAAGGCTGGATCCTGAAGAATATGAAATTATGAAGACCCATACTACAAGGGGAAAAGAAATAATTGGGGAAATGGGCGATGCAAACACTTCGCTGTATCTTAGGCACTGCGGAGATATTTGTTACGGCCACCATGAACGCTGGGACGGAAAAGGGTATCCCTGTCAATTGCAGGGAGCCAATATTCCCCTGTCCGCGCGCATGGCATCAATAGCCGATGTGTACGATGCTCTTGTTTGCGCAAGGGTTTACAAAGCAGCTTTCCCTTACAGCGAAGCTCTTAAAATAATTTCTGATGGAAAAGGCACTCAGTTTGATCCAATCCTGGTCGATGCAATAATAAAAGTTCAAGACCGTTTTATGGAAATTGCCGAAAAATACAAATAAGCCGCTGCGCTGAACCATCTCTGAGGTAACTTTTATGAAATTAAAGAAAAGTCCACGGATTAGCACAGATTTCCACTGATTAATCAGAATTAATTAAAAATCCGTGGCTATTGCATATATGCCTTAGCGAGATGCCAAATGAAGTTAGAGGCAAGCTAAAATTCCATATCGCCTATTCCAATGCTGATCCTGTCCCGTCTCTTTATTTCAAGGTTATATTTAGTATAGGCATCGCCGTCTACGTCAATTATGCGGACATTGTACAGGGCCGCATCGTCCGGCGGCACTCCCAGGTTTATGGTAATGTGCTGCCCTTTTGACAAATTGTTCGTCAGGTAATTTTTACCCCAATTTTTTTCCCCTGCCTTGCATACAAAGACGTTTTTGACAGTAAAACCTGTATCGTTAACCACCCTAAAAACCAGGGATTCGCCTTCCGTTCCGGCAGCGCTGGACTGCAGCCCTTCCACAGAGTTGATAATTCCGTCAACCATATTTACCAAACCGTCCTGAGCTGTTATTCCATACACAACTGTTGCAAATAATAAGGTTGTCCAAAAAATTTTTTTTAACATTCTGTACCTCTTTTCAGACTATTGGTCTGTATTGATCTATATAATATGCCCAATAGAGCAGATAATCCTATACAATGTATTTTACTCTATATTTTCTACGTTGTCAAGCATTGCTGTCCAAAATATACAATATTTTATAAAGATCAGTTACATTCCTTTTAATAATAACAGATTTACATTAGCATTGTAACATAAAACGCCCGTCAAATCACAATTTTAAAAGAAATTTACCGGAGAATTGCAGAAAATGTCAATAAACAATAGGCAAAACCAAATAAAAATGGCATAATATAGTTTCGTAGGCATATAAAATCTATGATTTTTTAATTTTAAATTTTTGGAGGATCTTATGAAAAAAGCAGTTTTAGTTATTTTTACTGTTTTATTTGGGTTTTGCATTCTCTTTGCAGGATGCGAAAAGAAATCTGAAAAGGGAACTGAAGAGGAAACTGAAGGAGGGTCTGAAAGCATGACAGTATCCGACAGTTTCACGCTTAAGCCGGGTGTTCTTTCAGTTGGAGTTGAAATTGGATATCCGCCAATGGAGTATCTGGATTCAGATGGGGTAACTCCTGTCGGGTTTGATATTAGCATGGCCGAGGCTCTGGCTGAAAAAATGGGTTTGGAAGTTGAATTCATTGATACTGCATGGGCAGGGATATTTGCCGGAGTTGATACAGACAAATACGATTGCATTATAT
>WRNF01000029.1 GCA_009776715.1 Treponema sp.
ACACGGAAGTTAAGCCCTCTTACGCCGATGGTACTGCGCCTCTAAGACGCGGGAGAGCAGGTTATCGCCAAGCTTTTTTTTGTTTAAAAATGCGGATTTTAAAACTCTCTATTGTTTTATTTTTAAAAATTGATTATAATTGGAATATATAGGGATGAAAGATATTGCTTTGATAATAAGCTATAGACTCCAACTAGCAATTGTTTTCCTTGAGAGGGTTTGGGAGGGAAAGGAGCATAAAATGAAGCGGTTTTTTGGAACCGTATTGTGTATTTTTATTGCCTCTGGTTTTTGCGCAGGCCAGGAGAACAGGAATAATGAAAATATTCAAATAATTGGCGGGAAGGAATTTAGATTTGGAAGGACCTTAGTAGATGAAAAACTGGAAGGCAAATTTGCTTTTTCGGACAATCTTCCCAAAGGTTCAAAACCAAATGTAAAAAATTTATTTAACCAGGCCTTTCAGGATGAAGTAACCATCATTGGGCGGATTGCCGATAATGATGCACGGGTTCCCAAAGATGTTATTTTAGTTATTTCGCCCAGCGCTGCAAGAAACCTTGGGTTTGTGTATCATACTGGAGCCTCAGGTAATTTTGATTATTATGTACTGGTTGAAGTAATAAAAACAACAGATGATCAGCCGTCCTTGGCGCCTATTACATTAAGAATAGACGAAGAATCAACTGAACCGCCTGCAATGTTTGAAATAGAAGAAATTCCGCAGGAAATTGTTTTTGCAAATGAACCGGTAGTACAGGATCTGCGGCCGGGGAAACCCATAAACATTATTATTCAAAACTATATTTCGGGCAGTTCTAAGGCCTCCCAAAATAATATGCCTATTGGAGAAACTGGCAAGGATGAACCGCCTGATTTTCAGTCTGATGACAGGTATGCCGCATGGCTGGCATTTTATGCGATGGAAATGCTGGAAAGCAAAAAATCGGAGGATTTGCACAATTCCGATGGTTTTTCTGCGGCAGATCAAATAAGCGGAATAAAAGGGCATACCGTTCAGGTGGGAATTTATTCCAGCGAGAATGTTTCGCAAAGAGTATCAAAAATTCTGGAAACAGCGGGTTTTAAGGTGCGGGTTGAAAACATTGAATCAAACGGCATATTATTAAACAAGGTATCAATTGTGGATATTCCGGAAAAAGATTTATATGCAATATGGCAAATTTTAGAATTTATGCATTTAAATTAATTTTTCTGGTTGAATAAAGATTTATATAATGATATATTTAAGTGTCCAAAAATATTGCAAGCGGTGTCTTGTATTTTTTGGAAAAGATCAATAATTGACGGATATATTTTTGGCATTTAAGGGGGATTTATGGCCGATGCTAATCAATTAGTTACTTTTCAGCTTGGCGAAGAGTTATACGGAATTAATATCATGGATGTTAAGGAAATTGTTCGGGTTCAAAACATCAGGGCCATTCCTAATGCTCCAACTTATGTAGAGGGAATCTTCAATCTAAGAAGTGAAATAATTCCCGTTATCAATCTGCATAAGCGTTTTCATTTGAAGAAGCTCATTAATTCTGAAGAAGATGAATTGCTGTCTGGTTTCATTATTATTGATTTAGACGGAATGAAACTTGGAATAATAATCGATAGGATTTCACGGGTTATCACCATCGAAAAAGAAGAAATACAGCCGCCGCCGCAGATGTTGTCCGGAATAGGGGCCGAATATATTCTGGGTGTGGTCCGCCAGGAGCAAGGGTATTTAATTATACTTGACATTAGAGATCTGTTTAATCCGAGAGAGCTGCAAAAAATCGCCGAACTAAGACGGTAATTTATTCCGGATTTACCGCATGAAGATAGAAGCCTATTCGCCAACCATCAGAAGGAAGGAGATGGATGCCGTTCTTACGGCAATGGTAGAGGATCATATCGGTCCTGGAGAGCGATCCCGGTTATTGGTGCAAACTGCAAAAGAACAAATTCGTTTTGATTATGCCCTGTCATTGCGCAGCCCGGCTATTGCGCTGTATCTCGCCCTTAAAGCCCTTAATCTTGAAGCAGGGGACGGGGTGCTGCTTTCGGCATTGTCTCCCCGTTATTATGCCAATGTTTTAGCCGATCTGCAGTTGAAGCCCCTGTTTTGCGATGTTTCTTTTTCCCTTCCCTGCATAAACCGCGAAAGCATTGAAAAAGCGCTTTTGGAAAAACCGCCGGGCATTGAGGCCAGTTGCATATTGCTGCACCATACGCTTGGCTTTATTCCGGAAACTGCTAACATGAGCGGGCTTGGAATCCCGGTTATTGAAGACATTTCGCAGAGTTATTCTGCCGCAGAAAATGAAACTGAAGCAATGCCCGGCAATGAATCAGCTGCAAAGGATGCGCATCAGCCTGGCCGCGGCAATTTTATTATTTTGGGGCTTGAAGAACGCGATGTGCTTACCTCCGGGGGAGGGGCATTACTGTATGCCATGAACCGGAAAGACTCCTCGGCGCTGAGAAATTTTTCCGGCATCCCCAATGAGTACTGCCTGCCGGATATTAACGCATCGCTTGCCGTAGTGCAATTTAAGGAAGCTCCCCGAAACGCATTTAGAAGGTCTGAAATTGCCCAGGCCTATACCCAGGCCTTTGCCCAGGCAAGGCAGAAGGGAAAACATACACTGTTTGCCGGCATTGGCAGCGCAAGTTATAACAATTATGCTTTTCCTTTGGTATTGGAAACCGGAATGAAAGATGTCATATCTTATGCGCGTAAAAAAGACATTATCGTAGAAAATGCCTTTGAACAGAGCATTATCGGATCCGGCATTATGGATGCGGCATTGTGCCCAACAAGTTACTCATTATCCTTGCGTACAGCATTGTTTCCCTTGTATCCTCGGCTTGGTTCACAGGAAGCACAGCGTGTTTCTAAATTAATTATGACCCTTCCTTAAATTTGAGGCGGTAAATGGCTAAGGCTGTAAAAGCGGTTTTGTTTGTCAACCCTTACAAGAAAAACGCATCCTTAATTGCTGATGCAATTCACAGCGAACTGGAGAGCAGGGCTGCCAAAGTTTCGGTATTTAATTCAAACAGCGGTTCAGTGCCCGACGATCATTGGGACATTGCCTTTAGTTTGGGAGGAGACGGCACGGTTCTGAATGCTGCAAGAATGCTGGCCGCATCGAAAACGCCCATTATCCCCATACGCCTGGGCACCCTGGCGTTTCTGGCCGGCGTGGAGAATGATGACTGGCTTATGGTGTATGAACAATGGCTTAATAACACTGCAAGAATTTCCAGGCGCTGCATGCTGGAATTTTCGGTTAAACGCAATGGCCTGGCTGTTTTTCATAATTTTTGTTTAAATGACATAGTGATTTCTTCATTGGGAATTGCTAAATTAATAAGGCTGAAGGTAGAAACAGAACTGGAGGGCAAAGAAATTGCCGGGCTTGGGTATTACCGGTCAGACGGGCTTATTGTTGCCACAGCGACCGGTTCCACCGCGTATTCCCTGGCTGCCGGGGGCCCCATTCTTGACCCGGAAATGGAAGCGCAAATTATCAACCCTATTTGTTCTTTTTCGCTTTCCAGCCGCCCCATGGTGCTTCCGTCCAGACAGATTTTGCATATAGGTATTGAAAATGAGCAGCGCAGCGGGGTATTATTAACAGTAGACGGACAGGAGACATTTGAATTGCATCCGAATGACATTATTACCGTACACCAATCGCCTCATTACGCCCTGCTTTTAACAACCGGGCGGTCGGCATATTATGCGGCGCTCAAAGAAAAATTGGCATGGGGATACGGATGCGGCATTTTGGACAATGGCATAAGTTCCCATGGAGGCGGTAATGCTTGAAGAACTGAGCATTAGAAATTATGCCTTAATCGATACAATTTCTCTGGCTTTCCGCTCAGGATTTAACGTGCTAACCGGGGAAACAGGAGCGGGCAAATCCATTATTGTAGGATCATTAAGCCTGTTAATGGGAGGGAAGGCCGAAGCGGACGTTATTCGATCCGGAAAAGAAGAAGCAAGCGTCAGTGCGGTAATTTCAATTAACAAGGACAACAGCGAGGCGCTGGAATGGCTTAAAAGCCGCGATATTGCCTGCGAAGACGGCGCGGTAATTGTCCGGCGCACCATTAAAACCAGCGGCAGGGGTTCAATATTCATTCAGGATACGCCTGTTACCAGGGGAGACCTTGAAAGTTTTATGGGCTTGCTTTTTGACCTGCACGGCCAGCACAATCACGAATCGCTTTTGCACAAGGAAAACCACCGCCGTTTTCTGGACCGTTTTGCCGGAATTGAAACGGAAGTAATGGAATATAACAAGACATTCTTAAAACTGGTGGAAATGCGAAGGAACCTTGATAATGCATGCAACTCGCAAAAGGACCGTGATGCGAAACTTGAAATTCTGCAATATGCCGTTGATGAAATTAATGCCGCCGCGCTTCGTGCCGGTGAAATGAAGGAACTGGAAAATGAAGCGCAAAGGCTCAGTGATTTTGAAAAATTGGCAGGAAACGTAAACACTGCCGCTAATGCGCTTTTTGATGACGAGGAGTCGGTGTTAAGCCTTTGCCGGCGCACAAAAAATGCAATGGAAAATGCGGCCCAAATTGACGCATCGCTTTCTTCCCTGAATAAACGTTTTGAAGAACTTTTTTTTGAACTGGAAGACATTGCCGGCGATTTCCGCACTTACTCGGCAGCTTTAAGTTATGATCCCAAGCGGCAGGAAACGGTGGATGAACGCCTTGCCCTGTTGTACAAATTGAGGAAAAAATACGGCGGGGGCGCTGCGGGCAGCCCGGAAGAATCAATCCTTGCTTACCGCTCCTCGGCGGAAGCGGAAATTGAAACACTGTCCACAATAGAAGAAAACCGCGGCAAGCTGAAAACTGACATTGCCGCTTTGGAAAAAGAGCTTGTGAGCGCAGCGGCTGCATTGCGGCAGAAACGGACAGCCGCGGCATTACACTTGAGCGAATGCATCACTGCCATTCTTAAGCGGCTGGGAATGCCCAATGCCTGCTTTTCGGCATCGGTAACGCCAAAAATTAAGGGTGAAGGCGGGCAAAGTCCCGTTTGCGGCCCCTGGGGCGCCGAGGATATTGAATTTTTAATTTCTGCCAATACCGGGGAGCCGCTTAAAGACTTGTCCCGCATAGCGTCAGGCGGNGAATTNTCCCGCATAATGCTGGCAATTAAATCGGTTTTTTCTGCGGCAGGCNNCATCAGCAAAAGCGGCAGCGCTGCTGACAGTGTTGAAACCTTGGTTTTTGACGAAATAGACACCGGCATAGGAGGCGAGGTAGCTTTATCCGTTGCGGAATACCTTGCAAAAATCGGAGAATATAAGCAAATATTTTGCGTTACCCATCTTGCAAGCATTGCGGTACGGGCGGGGAATCATTTTAAGGTTGAAAAACATACAGAAGGGGGCAGAACCTTTACCGGCGTGGGACCCCTGAGCCCTGAAGGCAGAAGAAGGGAAATTGCGCGCATGCTTGCAGGCGACAACACTGAAGCGGCACTAAAACATGCCGATAATTTGATTATAAAATATGGAAAGGAAAGCACAGCATGAACAAGAATGATGATAAATTGAAAGATAATTTCCAGGATAAAACCGGGCCTTTCCGGGCGGTTAATGATGAAATACTCAAGGAAGAGAAGCAGGTTCTTGCTCTTATTAGCCAGAACAAAGCAGAATCTGAATACAAACGTTTGGGNTTGGTAGANTCCATGCTTACTATGGTNTCAAATTACATTGTTATGAATAATATTTCGCAATCGGTGTTATTAATGAAAAATGATGAGGCGTTAAACGATGCCAGAAAAGCCATTTATAAAAGCATAATCTATCTTGAGGAAATTGTTACCGGCTCTATTGATGCTCCTTTTGCTGATTATGAAGAGAAACTTTTAAGGATTGAATCTTTTAATCCTGACCAGCGTTATCTTTTAGCGCGAAAAATGGGGCTTGCCATTCAATTGCTGGAAAATGCTTATGGAGACAATTCAAAATGGAAATGGTCTTTTGTGGAAATAGAAGGCCGTTTTGCTGCTGTAACCAAAAATTTAATTAATCTTCGCAATGTGATGCTTGATAGTGAACCCGGCGCAGAATTTTATGAATCAACAGTGTTTCATCTTAGATTGGTAAGGAAATTGCTTATGCAGGCTGCGGACAGGTACCGTGAAATGTATGAGTTGTCAACAAAAAGAATTGACGATTTTAAAAAAGGCATCCTTTTTTTATCGTCATTAAAGCGGTTGAACATTCTTACCGGTGCAGATTATGATGCGGCATCGGTTAAAAAGAAACTTGATATTTGGAACAATAAACTTAATATTGACATGGCAAAGCAGGAAAAAAGCAAGGGTAAAAGTTAAATCAAGAGGCAAAATGAAACTGGATCCTATATTAACAAAAGCAAGCAGGCTTGCCCGCAAAAAAAAATATGAATCTGCAATCCGCACATTGGAACCGGAAGTAATGCGTTTCCGCGGTTCATTCCGTTATTATTATATTTTAGGGGCATCTTGCCTTTATGCAGGGAACTACAGCGGCGCGCTGACCTATTTCCGCAGCGCTTATGACGCAAAAAAAAAACCGGATCCTTTGGCAATTCTTGGCCTGGCAGTTCTGCATCTTCGCCGCAACGAAACAGATAGGGCAATAGATTATTATCTAGAAGCGCTGGAAATTGATCCTAAAAACCGCCTTGCAAAAAAAGCCATGAAAATAATTCGAAAAAATGCAGGGACTGATACTTTTCTATCCTGGCTGGAATCCGGCAGGCTGCATAAGTTATTTCCGTCAATTCCTTTCCCAGGTTTTTCCGCAAAGTCAATTTTTGCATTTATAAGCATTTTGCTCGTTTTGTGCGTAATAACTTTTGGTTTGCTTGTGCAGTTTAATGTTATTGCTTTTAGAAAGTACAGCAAACAGGGAATAGAAGAATTTTTCTTAACAGACATTGAAACAAACGGTTTTGTTGAAGACGGCGGTGATTATAACTATAATTTTGAAAATCTAGCGGATGCGCTTAAATATTATGAAGACGCATTATGGTGTTTTAACGATGATAAAAACGAAATGGCAAAAACAAAACTTAACCGTATACTTTATTCCAACGCGCCGGATACCTTAAAAAACAAAGCTCAAATTTTAAAAGATTTTCTTTTGGAGGAGAAACCCGGTTTCCATAACTTGACGGAAAGAATTTCCTATTCTGAAATAAATGCCGATCCTTTGCTCTATGAAGGCGTTAATGTATTGTGGGAAGGAACGGCAGTAAATGTTATTGCCTCTGATAATAGCACAGAATTTTTTCTTCAAATTGATTATAATCCTTTTTCCGGGGAAGCTGCAACTTGGCAAGGGTGGCTTGTGCAGGTTATTTTCAACGAATATAAAGAGGTATATACGGATCGTCCGGTAGGGGTTCTTGGTAAAATAAAGATAGAAGATCATCATTTCCGCATTGAAGGAATTAATTTAAGACAAGAAGGGCAGCTTAGGAATAACTAAGCCTAATATGAAAGCGGTAGTTCAACGGGTATCCAATGCCTCGGTAACGGTAAATTCAAAACAAACAGGCAGCATAACTTACGGTTTATTGGCATATATCGGCGTAACGCATGATGACAGTGNAGANGATGCTGAATGGCTGGCACAAAAAATCGTTCATTTAAGAATCTTTGATGATTTAGACGGAAAAATGAATNTTTCCCTTGCCGAGATTGTTANCCGTAAGAAANTTACAGAAAACATAGGAGAAAACATAGGAATACTGGCCGTATCTCAGTTTACTTTGCTTGGAGACTGCAGAAAAGGCCGCCGCCCTTCCTGGGTAAATGCGGCTCCTCCTGAAAAAGCCAAAAGACTGTATGAATATTTTATGGAAAAAGTGCGGGAACAAAATATTCTATGCGAGAGCGGGGAATTCCAGGCGCTTATGCGGGTAAGTTACACCAACGAGGGCCCGGTAACCCTGTTGCTGGACAGCAGGGAAAACAGAAATTAACAGAGAATAATGGATTAATGGCAAAGATTGAATTAATAACGGGTAAAGATGATAAAGGGCGTAGATTGGATAGGATCCTCCGCAAGGCCCTGCCAGAACATTCTCTGTCATTAATTCACCGTCTGCTAAGGCAGGGGAAAATACTGGTTAACGGCATGCCGGGCAGGCCTGATATGCGGATTCAGCAAAATGCAATTATTCAGCTTCATATTAAAATACCAAGAAACTTTCCTAAAAAAAATATTGCAAGAAACTGCGGCATTAAAATGCCGTGCATTAAAATGCCAGGCATATTAATGCCTTGCCTTAAAATGCCCAGCATCATCTGGCACTNCAGCGGGGTGATTTTTTTTAACAAGCCCTCCGGTCTTGCAGCCCATGGAAAAAACAGTTTAGACAGCATTGTAAAAACATGGCTGAAAGAAACATTGCCACCCTCACTGTCGTTCAAGCCCGGTCCCTTACACCGTCTGGACAGGTATACCAGCGGTGTTATTGCTTTTTCAGAAAATCTTGACGGTGCAATGGCCTTTACGAACCTGTTAATGGAACAATGCCTTAAAAAGAAATATTTGGCAATTGTCGAAGGGCGGCTTGAAAAAGAACAATTATGGCAGAATGACATTGTCCGAGACAAGGCAATGAGGAAATCCTTTGTTAGTGAAGATTTGTTTGCAGGCCGTCTCTTTGGCACTGATGAAAAAGCTAAAAACGCTATTTCTTCAGTGCGTCCGATTGCGTCTAACGGAACCTATTCTCTGATTGAAGTAACGATTACGACAGGGAGGACTCATCAAATTAGGGTACAAGCTGCCTGCCATGGGCATCCATTGGCGGCGGACATTAAATACGGGGGGCATCCATTTTCGGAAAAAACAAATTTTTATCTTCATTCGTGGAAAATTGAATTTCCTGCTAATCAAAGTCTTTTCCCGCGGGAAATTACTGCACCGCTGCCACAGGCATTTTTAGAAAAAACCAGGCATTTGTTTGGAAGGGAATTTCCTTAAATTTTTAGGGACATTTTTACCGGCATTCTTTCAAAACAAGGGAACAAGGCTAATGTCTGATGGAAAATGATGTTAATCTGGAAACCGATCAAAATTTGAACCAAGTTCAGGTGTAATAATGCTTTTTGTTTTAGATGGTTCGTGGTATAAATTTGACAGATACGTTAGNCGGAGAGGCCGGCGAACTTATTTTACATGTGTTAGCACCGTTTCCTGTGATAGGTGTTCTAATATGCGGTCCCATTCGTATTCGATATACAGCCATTCAAGGGCTTCTTCCCAATCCCTTAGCATGGTGCCGGAATTACGGATTGGCCTGAGTTCTTGGGGAAAAGTGCGTTCGGTGAAAGAAGTATTCCAGCGGATGTCTTCCGCTTTGACAAACTGGTCGTTTTCCTGCTGCCAGCCAGCCGGGCGTTTCTTTTTTGCGGTTAATTCCGGAAACAGTATGGGTTTCCAGTGTTTTTCAAATTCTTTGCGGCTGATTACTGCTGGAGCCTTTTCAATGCTGTTCATCCATTCGGCAAGAGCAATGATTCTTTCGCGGCGGTTGTGCAAATTGGAAAGCGCATCAGTCCCTGTTATACGGGTGTCATAGCGGCGAATGCGTCCGCGGGAAATTTGTATCGGTTCAATGCCATGCGGAATCGATAAAACAGCATTTGTCTCTGTAAACAACAGTGTTCCCTGCCCTGCAAGATCAAGAACGTATTCGTTCCATCCCTGAGCATTGCCGCCTAGATATTCCAGCGACAAAAGATTCAGGCTGCCGTTTTTGTCTGGAGCAGTGCAGCGAATTTTCATTGCAGGAAATTGCTGCAGCGACAAAATAACAAAACGGTCATTTGCTTTATTTCGCGTAACGCGTATTTCCATGCCAGAGGGGTTTTTTTTTGACCAAGGTTCTTTAGAACCCGGTTCTTTAGAACCCGGTTCTTTAGCCGTTCTGTACACGGCAATTTTTTTTTCGGCAAACGCCGATCCGTCCAGTACCTGCCCGGTTTTTTCCACCACGGTTGCACAGCCAATGCATGTAAAATAAAAAACGAAACCTATGATCATAATAATTATATTTCTCATTGCTTTTTCCTTTCATTTTTAATTATATAGATAAATAAAAAAATAAAATAGATGTGAATGAAGGGACTAAGTTCCAGAATCCGAACAAAAAAGTCACAATATTTTTATCCTGCCTGTAATTCCTTGTCTCTAACTTCATTTGGCCGCTCGCTAAGGCATATAAACAATAGCACACGGATTTTCACGGATTAAACGGATTCACACGGA
>WRNF01000030.1 GCA_009776715.1 Treponema sp.
GGCCTGGACCCCCGCATCCCCGGCAGGCTCCCGTCAAACCGCCTCTACTTCCGGGGCGGCGAACTTATAGCCGCGTCAAGCAGAAACGGCAGGGATCAGCATATCTACATGGGCCCTGACGATCCCGGCCTTGCGCCCCTTGCCGAACTGGTAAAAATACCCCGCGCCAGAAAGGTCCTCCCCGACAGCAAGATCCTTATCGAAACCGTCAACGGAACGGAAGCCGCCCTCGGCGAATACGCGCCCGTTTTCATCGCCGCCGGTTTTGTGGCGGACAGGGGCAGGCTGTGTTTTTGGTGACGGGGCCCCGGCTGGAAAAATACAGGAGAGCGGAACATGATCAATATTCTTGTAGTGGAAGACGAAGCGAAACTGAATAAAATTATCTGCAAATACCTGGAAGACCACGGCTGCCATCCTGTCGGCTGCCTTTCGGCCAACGAGGCGTTTGACAAAATGGTAGACGTAAAGATCGACCTCATTGTTTCCGACATTATGATGCCCGAAATTGACGGATTCAAATTTGCCTCGCTTGTCAGGGAACAGGATAAAATCATACCCATCCTGTTTTTATCCGCCCGCGACGACATATCCGCAAAACAGAAGGGCTTCCGTATCGGGATAGACGATTACATGGTAAAGCCGGCCGATTTGGAAGAGCTTTTGCTTAGAATAGGCGCCCTGCTGCGCCGCGCAAACATTGAGAATGAAAAAAAGCTTGCCGTCGGAAGCCTTGTCCTGAACGCTGATGAAACCTCCGCCTGCGTAAACGGGCGGGATGTTCCGCTTACGGTCAAGGAATTTCAGGTTCTGTACAAATTATTGTCATACCCCAAAAAAATATTTACCCGCAACCAGCTTCTGGACACGTTTCGGGATACGGACACGGGAACCGGGCCGCGTTCGGTTGACGTGTACATTACCAGGCTTCGCGAAAAGTTCGCCTCATGCGGGGACTTTGAAATTGTCACCATTCACGGCGTGGGGTACAAGGCGGTACTAAAATGAGAAAAGGCAAAGACCCCCGCATAAACGCCGGATACGCGTCAATTAAAGATTATCTTGTGCTGCTGATAATGCTTGCGGTGCTAAGCGCCGTTTTCATGGTTTCAATGAGGTTCTTTATGGACCGGGGAATGCTGGATACAGGAATCCCCTTCGTCAAGTTTATTACCGACGTTTTTATTTTTGTTACCGCGGCCTGCTTTCTGGCAATAATGGCCTACTTCCGCCAAAAATCATGGCGCCGCCCGATAAGGACGTTCGGCGAAGCGGCAAGAAAAGTCGCCGGGGGAGACTTTACCGTCCGCATCCCGCCCATGCGCAGGGACGGGAAAAAAGACTTTATCGAAGTAATGTTTGACGATTTCAACACAATGGTTGAGGAACTTTCAGGCATAGAGACAATGAGAAACGATTTTATCGCAAATGTTTCCCATGAAATCAAAACGCCCCTTTCCCTCATACAGTCATACGCCGCCGTTCTGCAGGACGGCGACCTGCTGCCGCAAGAGCGCAGGGAGTATACGCAAACCATTATGGAAGCGGCGCAAAAACTTTCCGTGCTCGTAACCAATATCCTGAAACTGAACAAGCTGGAAAACCGCATAATAATGCCCGAAGCGCGGCCTTATGACCTTAGCGAGCAGATCCGCCAGTGCGCCGCAACCTTTGCGGACAAATGGGAGGGGAAAAACATCGGTTTTGAAGCGGACCTTGACGAGATTAATGTCTGCTACGACGAAAGCATGCTGGAAATCGTCTGGAACAACCTGCTTTCAAACGCCGTTAAATTTACGAATCCCGGCGGCAAAATATACGTAAGCCTGAAGGCCCAGGACGGTTTTGCGGTGATTTCCGTAACCGACACCGGCACGGGCATTGCCAAAGACATTCAAAAACGCATATTCGACAAATTTTTTCAGGGGGACGCATCGCATTCCGGCGAAGGAAACGGACTCGGGCTTGCCCTGGTAAAAAGAACCGTTGAGCTTTTGGGGGGGACTGTTCAGGCAGACAGCGATCCGGGGCACGGCGCAACCTTTATTGTCTGCCTGAAGATTTAACCCTTAAGCCGGGGAACCGCTAATTCCTGATAACTTTCCCGACGGCGGTATATTTATAATTGTTATTGGCGGAATCTCCCCCTCCAACCGCCCATGAAATGTCACGCACGTCAATGTTTCCCGGGTACGCCTTTTGCGCCTCAGCCAGCAGGTTCATATAGGCCTGGGTATTGATAACCTTCCTGTACCTGAACGATCCCGTTATGGTAAAATCGGCGCTTACGCTTCCCAGGATTTCCGCATTATCGTTTCTGCCCAGGCTCATGTACTGCCCCGTAACGCAGGAACCCAGAATACCCATCAGGGCCAAACATCCAAGCAATCTCATCGCTTTCATAAAAACCTCCGAATTAAATTAGGTGTTTTTATCATTGGCCGTTATTTTTTCCTTGTCAAATAAAATTTCATGTTTTTTGCCTGTTTCAACCCGAATTAATAATTCATTAACAATCCATTAAAGATTTGTAACACATGCCGCCTATACTTAGAATAAGGTTATTCGGAAACATCAGTTTCTGAACAACTTCCTAATTTAAAAAGCACTTTTTAGGGCGCGTACTTTAGTACGATAGCCCTAAAAAGTGCTTGACTTGTGAGACAACCAACCGGGTTGTCGAACAAGTCCAATATCCATAAGCAAAGGTTTTTTTACAGGAGGAAAAAATGAAAAAAATCATTACGGCATTCATTCTCGCGGCGGCAGCGGCGGGAAGCGTTTTAGCGCAGGTTCCCCAGGAGGATCTCTGGAAGAACAAGGCTCTTTACGCGGGCGCGAGCGCCGGCCTGGGCGCGATTCTGGGGCCGGACGGAACCGTTCTGGGAGGCAGTTTAAGCCCCCTGCGGCTTGACTGGCAGGCGGCAAAATATTTCTCCCTTGGGACGGGGTTGAATTTTTATTTTGCCCCACGGTCAAAATATACCGCTCCGAAACAGACGGATCCCGAATCCGGCATAATGGAAACCTACGCCGGTATGGAAACCCATATCCTGTTTCCCCTGCTTTTTAATTTTACTTACAGGCCCGGCATCTTTTCCGTTGAAATAGGCGGGGGGCCCTATGTCGCCCCGGTAACCATGAATACAACGGTGGAAAGAACCAACGACAACGGGTACACCGTTAACGAGGGGTACGGCAAAAACCTTTTTACGGCGGAAAGCGGCAACCCCTTCGGCTTTATCGTCAACGGCAGTTTCGGCGTTAACGTAGGGCGGGGAATTTTATTCCTGGACATAGGCTACCTCAGGGATTTTTCAAGAACAACGGTAAAATTCAAGGATGAAAAAATCGGGGATCACCTCTGGAACATTCTTGCCTTCAATATCGGCTACAAATACGGGTTTTTCAATTCCCGTCATAACTAAGGCTGGGTTAAAAAATGAAAGAAACAATTTATTTACTGACCGGCGCCGCCGGATATTTGGGAAGCAGCGTCTCCCGTTCGCTGATTGACAAAAACCGGAAAGTCAGGGCGCTTGTTTTGAACGACGATCCGGCGGTTTCACGGGTCCCCCCGGAAGCGGAGATTTTTTACGGGGACATTCAGGACCGCGATTCCCTGGACAAATTTTTCAGCGTGCCTGAAGGCGCGGAAGCAGCCGTCATCCACTGCGCCGGCATGGTCACCGTTTCCCCGGAACTGAGCGCGAAGCTGATTTCCGTCAACGTGACCGGGACAAGGAACATTATCGGAGCCTGTGTAAAACACGGGGTGAAAAAACTGGTTTATATCAGTTCCACCGGCGCTATCCCCGAACTCCCCCGGGGCAAAGTAATCAGCGAGGTTGATTCGTTCGATCCCGGTCCCATTGTCGGCGGTTACGGCAAAACCAAGGCCATGGCAACCCGGCTCGCGCTTGACGCCGTAAAGGATTACGGGCTTGACGTGTCCGTCGTATACCCGAGCGGCATTACCGGCCCCGGCGATTACGGCAGCGGGGCTTTTACCGGCTACATTGTCGATTACCTGCACGGGCGGCTGCCCGCCGGAATTCCCGGGAGTTTTAACATGGTCGACGCCAGGGACCTTGCCAACGGAGTGATAGCCTGCGCGGAAAAAGGCCGCAAAGGGGAAGGCTATATCATGAGCGGCAGTTCCATTACCATGCGCGAGTTATTCAGCTTAATCAGCCGGTACACTGGCATGAAAGAGACAAAGCTCATACTGCCCGCGCCAGCCGCCAGGGCCATTGCCGCAGTATCCTCTTTTATCGGTTTTTTTACCGGAAAACCCGGCCCGCTGACAGGTTTTGTCATCTACAACCTCAGCAGAAACAACGTATTCTCAAGCGAAAAGGCAAAACGCGAACTCGGTTTCAAAAACCGGCCCATTGAGGAAACCATAAGGGACATGGTGCTTTGGCTGCACCGCGACGGGCGCGTCTGCCTCAACGTTGAATCGGCGAAGAACCTGGCAAAGCCGCCTGCGGCACCGGCGCCGGATCTGCTGCCCGCAGTGTAAGGAAAGGAATGTATCACACCCAGCGTTCGTATATACTGGCGTTATGTGGATTTAGTGAAATTATAACCCTAATAATCCCGTACTGGTAGTTGCAAACAGGCTGTTTTTAATGAGGAACCCGAAAATCCTTACCCGGACATACAGATTGTTATTAACTCTAGCGCTGGCAAGGTTTATACGGGGAGAGGGATCCCCCGTCTGGAATGGGATTTTCCTAACAGAGTATCTGGCAATTCCGTCAGTTCTACCAAGCGTTTCCCTAATTCCAATTTCTGCAATCAATGATCGCAGTTTCTGATAAACTTGCCAAATCAGAATCTGATTCTGCGATCAGTGATTGTAGAATCGAGCCTGCTTCTTCACTGCTTTCACTCAACTATACCCACATCCAGCGAATAATGCGGGTACCCGATTTTTAAGCAAGGTCTTGGTATTTACGGCAAGATGCTGGGCAAATGGATATGTTTGTAAGTATGTATGATGAACTAAAATACGGCGAGGTAGATAATCTAACTATCGGTATTCTATTCTGTTCTGAAACCTATAAGGACATTGCCCGTTATTCAATTCTAAAAGGTAATGAATACTTATTTGCAAGCAAGTATAAACTTTATCTCCCTACCGAAACAGAAGTTCGTACAGAGATTATTAAGGAGAAAAAATTTATCCGCTTGCAGCTTGAAGAAAATAGACAAGTTTGACCTAGAAACATGTCTCAGAATGACATTCTCCTAAAACACACTGCCTCCCCCAGAGAGTATTGCCTCGATAGTCAGGCCGTCGGTAAAACAAACCTCCATGGAGTAATTAACTTTTTTCACTATATATAGTGCCGATTATTGCTTCTTTGACAATCCCAGGCTGGTAAAAATATATCGGCAAAACATATTTTTTTTGACAAGGTTTTTCTTTTCTTGACAGAGAGGAGTTTCAGCGTTATAATTTTTGTATTGGAGGTTAATTATGGCTTTTATTATTGTTGTTATATGGTTAGTTCTCGCCTTTATCCTGGCATCCGCCGCAAAAAAGAAAGGGCGTTCTTACGGGGCTTTTTTATTTCTCGGCCTGGTTTTATCGCCCTTGATTGGTTTCATAATATTACTAGTAATGGGCGAATCTGAAGAGGCTCATAAAGAACGCATCGTTCAGGAAATTAATATTATGCAGTCTGCTACCAAAGAAAAACAAGGTGAATTAAGAAAATGCCCTTTTTGTGCTGAGGAAATAAAAAAGGAAGCGATTATTTGCCGGTTTTGCGGAAAAAATATTCAAGAATATGAAGCGGAATTAAAAGAAAAAGAAGAATCTGAAAAAAAGCAGAAAGAACAGGAAATGAAAGAAAAGTACAAAAGCATTGAAGACCTGTTCAATGACGAGGAATTTATGAAAAAAGCAAAAGAAACAAGACGTGTATACGGGAAAAAGGTTTATATTGGCGAATTAAAAAACAAGGCCAAAGAGCTTGGATTAGGCGACATTGAGTTAAATGAAAATGACATAGAATAGAAAATTCATTCTTTCAATATCAGGATTGAAAAATGCACCTACGGAAGTTATAATTCACTGTATAAGGGAATGAAATAATCCCGGGGGAACTGAATGAGCCCCCAGGATACAACATAAATTTATAGTAAAAGCAGCCTGAATAACGGATATATGTAAGCTGATTGTCTTAGACAATATGTATCGTAAACGTCGAATAGCAGATTATAAAGGTAAATCATTCCTTGCGTATGATCTCAAAGAAAGTTTGAAAGACTTAAACTCGGTCTTATCTGTTGTTATATAGTTCATAGGAGGTAATATGATTGAGAAAAATAATATTTGGGCGTTATGGATCAAAAACAAAATATTAAGCTGTTTCCCATACGCCGGAACTGTTATTACATTCGATAAGGAGCAAAATGAATATTTTGTTTCCACTCCTAATAAGGATCTGTATTATTCTGAATCATACGGGTTAATTGTTTTTGAAATAAATCAAACCTTGTGGAATCAAGGCATTTTTAATTTCTATTTCACTCTTGAGAGTGATTTTCATATGATAGACAAAATTATACCTTTTTTATTCACAGAGGAAAGAATATATTCGTTTTGGGGTATCAATAACAACTTGGCTCTATTTGTTGACAAAGATACAAACATGGATAATTTTTCATTGGCGGCATAAATATGGACATAAACAAAAAACCCGGTATTTCTTTTGATGACGTTATTTTGAAGGAATTGGTTTTTTCACGCAAGGAAGGGTATTCTGAAAAACCAATGCTAAATATGCAACTTGAGTCAAAATTTTCCTTTTCACTAGATAAAAAAAATCTAAATTACGAAATGACCTGCAAAATTAATGACGAGGGAAAATTTTTCAATATTAAATGCACCATGATTGGTTTTTTTTCCATTATTGAAGGCCATGAAAATATGAGCCTACGCGAATATGCCAATACAAACGCGCCGGCTGCGGTTTTTCCGTATATACGTGAGGCAATCGCGTCTACTACGACAAGGGCCGGAATACCTCCCGTTGTAATTCCGCCTACAAACTTGAACCTATTAAAAAAGAATGCCGGCATTGAAGATGAGGCAAGCCAATTCAAGGGCACGTTTAATTTTGGCCAGGTCGGACACTTGGTCGCCCGCCAGCCCGCCGGAATACAGGTATTCATTCAGCCGCTCGCTGGGCAAAGCGCCCGTCGTGTCCAGGCGGCTTCCGGCAATGCGGAAATATTCGCTTTCGGCGGCAGACAGGTGCCCTTCGACGCGGTCCAGGAGCTGTTCAAGCAGATTTACAATTTTCATCCCGGCCCGTTATACCGGTATCGGCCTTTCTAAACAAGATTTTTCTTGACGGCGGGGGTTTTCGGCGTTAGAGTTTTTTTTATTGGAGGTGAATTATGGCAAAATGCAGTCGTTGCGGTAAAAAAGGGTTTTTTCTTAAACTGGAAAACAGCGGGGTATGTTCAGACTGCGAAAGAGTTGTAAAAATTGAAGCTGATATTAAAAGGCTTGAAACCGAACATGACAAGCTCGACGCCTCTTATAAAAACCTGAAAGAAAATAAAGACCGGTTATATAACGAAATCGCCGAAAAAGCGAAAAATGAAATACTTAACCAGTTTGACGACGTTTGCAAAAAGACAAGCGGCTTAAAAGACGAACTTGCCGTATTGCAGGAAGAAAAGGCAAAACTGGAGAAGTCCATAACAAGCAGTGCCAGCAAGCTGTTGCAGGCAAAGACTTTGGTAAAAAGCGTCCAGTATTCGGCCAAGCGGTTCTTTGACAGCGGGGAGCTTGCAAGGGATATGCTTAATGAAAGCGTGCCGCCGGAAGCCGACGAACTGCTTTCAACAACAGTAAAATTAAAATTCAATTTAATGGATATTCGCGAATTAAGAAAACGGTTTAACCAAAATAATAAGCTGATAAAAGAACTGCTGACCAAGTATCAGGGAAGGTATACCACAAAGGCCAATATGTCCATATACCAGCTTATGGTTATTGCCCTTGAAGCCGAATTGCAAAATATTCTATACAACCTAAAATATTCCAAGCTGGATAAAGCCCTAAAAGATATAATGTCAATGACTGCAAAATACCAAATAATCGCGACTGGAGGGAATCAGAGTATCGCTCCGACAATTACCAAATTCATTGGCGAAATTGAATACCTGTTCATTGAGGCCGTAAACATCGAATACGAATACTACATTCAAAAAGAACGCATAAAGGAAGAGCAGCGCGCAATCAGGGAGCAAATGAGGCAGGAAGCCGCCGAGCGCAAGATACTTGAAGAAGAGCGAAAAAAGATTGACAAGGAAGAAGAAAAATTCAAATTCGAACTTGCTGAAATTGAGCGGCTCATTGCCGACGAAAAAGACGAAGAAAAAATCAAACAGTTGGAAGATCGCCGGAAAAACAGGGCCGATGAATTGCAAAATATCGAGAAAAAGAAAGACGACATTATTAAACGCGAGCACGGGCTGGCCGGTTCGGTTTATATAATCAGTAACCTTGGTTCTTTCGGCGACAACGTTTTCAAGATAGGAATGACAAGGCGCATAGACTATGAAGAGAGAATAAACGAATTGGGTGACGCTTCCGTCCCATTCAAGTTTGATATTCATTGCGTTATTTTTTCGGAGAACGCACGCGAACTTGAGTTTAATCTGCACAAGCGGTTGCATGATAAGCATATGAATAAAATAAATCTCCGCAAGGAATTTTTCAAAATCAGTATTGATGAACTGGAGGAACTGGTATACTCGATTGAACCAACCGCCGAATTTAACAAGACTATGCTTGCCGAACAATACTACCAAAGTATGACGGTCGATGAAATACCCGAATCGGTTGAAATTATTGACGAAGACGGCTCGGCTGATTCAGATGATGACGGTGATGAAGAGGAGTAAGGCATGAAAAAGCTGTTATTAGCCCTAAGCATTGTTTTAATCCTTGCGTCGTGCGACAATGGCGGCATGAGCGGGGAATCGAACCCTTTTATTGGCGCGTGGGAAGCGGACGATGACGGAAAATTCGGCGGGTACTTATTCACTGAAAACGAAGTAATAAGATATTACTTTAACAATCCTGAAGAAAAAATAGCTCGGAAAGCACATTTTTGGCAAATTCCTAGCTGGTATGCAACTTATACATTCACTGATACAGTGCTTACAATTGAATATATTAATGCTACACCTAGTTATGACCCGGATTTTTGGACGGATAACATTGATTACAGCTTCAAAAACGGCAAAAAAAGCCTTCGTATCCAGAGTGACATTTTATGGATAAAAGTTAATAAGCCGACATTTGATTAGCCGATCCATTCCAATAATCCCGGCGCACCGGAACATTTTAGTTCCAGAGTTGAATTGATGAAATAGCTACCTGTACCCCATGCTGATCCATAAAGTTCTATGATATTTACCGCATTTAATAGAGATATATTGTCAAATGTTTTTAGAGTCCCGCCAGAACCGGCAATAATATTGGCCCAGCCACCGTTTTCTTGTGGTGTGATTATTGTACCATTGACAACTATTTTATACCACCCGTTGTTATGTTCAACGCCTTCTGAATAGGCGCTTGGGAAGAACGCTTCGATTCTACAGCTTCCCCGCGCCGGTGTCCTTATTACTTTTAAGGGAACGTTATTGAAAGTTCCGGTGTTGCCAGCGATATACGGCAGTATCACCGCGTTGTTATTCGGTTTTAACAGGTAAGCCGTTCCCGAGGTTACATTGTAATCGGTAATGCTGACGCTTTTCGCTTCCAGGTTGCCCTTGAAAAACCCCTCCGCAGCCTCAAGGCGGCCTTTGAACGTGCCGTTCTCGGCCAGCATTCCGTCCGTTTCAATGTTGCGGAACACCGCTTTTCCCGTGTCCCCGTCAATTTCAAAAGAGCGCTTCCCGCCGACAAACACGTCGCTCCGTATCTTGCCTCCAGCGAGTATCGTAATAACCGTTGAAAACAGGTTGTCAATGAACCCCGTTTTGTTTATCAGCGTTTTGACAAACGCGGTGTTGATGACGTAGTCGAGCGCCCCTTCCGTCATGTCGTTGATTCCCTGCCAGTATTTGTTTACGTCTTTCCTGTTGTCTTCCTCGCCTGGATTACGGGAAATACGGCAAACTTCTTGACGCGCTTTACGGGGCGTAGAAAACACGGCGGCCGGGACAGCAACACGGCGGGCGGAGACGGGCTTTTGAGGTAAAAAAGGCGCAAAAACGCCGTTTATGCCATCCG
>WRNF01000031.1 GCA_009776715.1 Treponema sp.
ATCTTACGAAATATTTGATATGGACCTTGTTTCGGCAGTAAGGCAATAAGGTTTAAATATTGCTTCATTTTTATCTATCATTCTCTAACAACTCATTTAATATGTTAAATGAGAAGAAAATATTATGAGTGTTCCATGAAAAAAAATTGCTATTTATTTTTCCTGGTACTGCTTATTACTCTTACTCCCAATAGCAGTTATTCGCAGGAACAACAATCCGATAACATTTTCGAAAATGAAACTGAATTTGAGCAATTGCCGCGTTCGGAGGAATTATCCACTGAGGAATTTTCCACAGAGGAATTATCCAACGGAGAAATTTCTCCGGACGTGACTTTGCCGCAACAGCCTTCGCAGCCGGATACTCCTCAATCAACAAGAAGACAAAGAACTCTGCTTAACCGGGAAGAAGTCAGTTGGATAGTAACATTCTGGAAATGGATGCAGCAGCTCATAGCTGGCTCTTATGTTACCATCGGGCTAACAATATCGGCAGTTTCCGCCGGGCTGATATTAAGCCTCTTCCTTGCATTAGGGAAGATGTCGAAAAATATCGTCATTAATAAAGCATGCAGCGCTTATATTTTCTTTTTTAGAGGTACCCCGCTGTTAATGCAGCTTTTTTTCATCTACTATGCGCTGCCCATGATTGCCCCTGTGCTTACCATTAACAGCCGTTTCCTTGCGGCTTTTATTGCTTTTAGCCTGAATGCCGCAGCATATTTAGCGGAAATCATCAGGGCGGCAATACAAAGCATAGACAAGGGGCAGTTTGAAGCTTCGCGGGCACTGGGCCTTTCCTATGGCCAAACCATGCGGCTAATAATTATTCCTCAGTCGATTCGGCGGCTTATTCCGCCTGTAGGCAATGAATTTATAATGATGCTGAAAGATGCTTCGCTGGTGTCGATGATTGCACTGGTTGACATTACCAAAGCTACCAGAAATATTGAAGGATCCACCCGATCCGCAATGGTGTATATTCCAGCTATGATCCTTTACCTAATCATCACCGCAATTTTTACATTTGTCTTTCATAAGCTGGAAAAAAAATATTCTGTTTATGAATAAGGCATAAGGATAATTTCATGTCGATGATAAAAACTGTTGATGTAAGCAAAACTTTTTTAGGAAATAAAACCAGGCCTCCAATTGAGGTTTTAAAAAATGTTTCGCTTAACGTAGAGCAAAAAGAAGTAATTTGCATTATTGGGCCTTCTGGCGCAGGAAAATCTACCTATCTGCGCGCTTTGAACCGGCTTGAAACAATTGACGAAGGAAAAATTTATATTGAAGATAATCTGCTCTTTGACTGCCATAACGGATTCAACAGCGTCACCATGAACCAGGAAGACCGCAACAGAATACTGCTTGAGGTTGGAATGGTCTTTCAGCGTTTTAACCTTTTTCCGCATAAAACTGCACTGGAAAATGTTATGCTGTCCCCCATGCATGTCCGCAGGCTTTCTTTCAAAGAAGCCCGCGACAGATCGGTTCAAATTATGGAAAGAGTCGGCTTGGGCGATAAAATGAATGTGTATCCCTCTCATCTTTCCGGGGGGCAGCAGCAAAGAGTGGCCATTGCCCGCGCCCTTGCAATGGAACCGAGGATCATGCTGTTTGATGAACCGACCAGCGCTCTTGACCCCGAACTGGTCGGAGAGGTGCTTGCGGTAATGAAACAGCTTGCTTCGGCGGGCATGACCATGCTGGTAGTAACCCACGAAATTGGCTTTGCCCGCGAGGTTGCGGACAGGGTGGTGTTTATGTATGAAGGCGCAATTTTGGAAGAAGACGAGCCTGAAAAAATCTTTAGCAATCCGTCAAATGAACGCACAAGACAATTTATTCAGAGTGTGCTGTAGCAGAAAACATGGCAGCCCATGCTTACCCCCGCAAAACTTTTTCTTCAGCTTCTTCTTCAAACTGGCAGGTGTACAAATCGTAGTAATGGCTGCGGTTTTTCATTAGTTCGGCATGGGTTCCACGTTCTATTATTTTTCCGTCCTGAACCACAAGAATAATATCCGCATTGCGAATGGTTGAAAGACGGTGAGCTATAACAAAACTGGTCCGTCCTTCCAGCATTCGATGAATGGCTTCCTGCAAAAGCATTTCTGTTTCGGTGTCAACTGAACTGGTTGCTTCGTCAAGAATGAATATGCGCGGGTTGGCAAGAACGGCACGGGCAAAAGAAATAAGCTGTTTCTCGCCTGTGGACAGGCGGTCCCCGCCTTCGCCGGATTGCGTGTCAAGGCCTTTTTCCAGCTTGGCAATAATTTTATCGGCATGAACAAGATTTGCCGCTTTTTCCACCTCTTCATCGGTAGCATCAAGTTTCCCGTAACGGATATTTTCACGGATAGTTCCCGAAAACAAATGCGGGTTTTGCAGCACATAACCAAGGTTGCTGTGCAGCCAAAGCTGGCTTCGTTCCCTGTAATCCCGCCCGTCAATAAGAATTTCCCCGGAATCCGGCTCATAAAAACGGCAGATTAGATTTACCAGCGTTGATTTGCCCGCACCGGTTTCCCCTACAATTGCGGCATATGTTCCCTGTGCTACATGAAGGTTAAAATGTTCAAGAACATTTTCAGTTCCATCGGGGTATTTAAAAGTAATGTCCCTGAATTCTATACTGCCAAGCAAAGGCTCCCAATTTTCCTGTTTTGCATTAAACGTATCCCCGTATTTTTCAATAACTTCCGGCTTTTCGGTAATCTGCGGGTTCTGCATTAAAAGACCTGATATTCTTTCAATATTTGCCTGAGTTGAAACAAATTCTGTAAGAATATTTGCAATATTTTGAACCGGCTCAAAAAAACTGCTTGCATATTGCAAAAATATTGCAATTATTGAAAGATCAGCGCCAAGAAATGCAACTTCCCATCCGCCATAACCCAGAACCAGGGCAGTGACAACCGAACCGATAAAAATAACCGAAGGGATAAAAACCGCTTTATACCGGGCCATGCGTTTTGCATGGGAACGGTATTCCCCGGTAAGGCCTGAATATTCATCAAGGCATTGTTTTTCGGCAACCAAAACTTTTACCGTTCGCGCTCCAGTAATGCCTTCATTCATTGCACCGGTCATTTTTGAATTAAGCCTTCTTAAAATTCTGTTAACAGAGAGAATTCGTTTTTGAAAAAACCATGTCAGCAAAGCCAGAGGCGGAATGGAAGCGCACACAATAAGGGCCAGCCGCCAGTGAACAATGAACATGGCGATAATAACCCCAATGCAGTAAAAAACCGACCAGCAAAAATCTATTAATCCCCATGCAACTAATTCGCCTATTTTGCCTGTATCGGAATTTGTTCTGGCCATCATATAACCAACAGGAGTTTTGTTATAATATGACAGTCCTAATTTTTGAAGATGCAGAAAAACCGAATTTCTAATTGACCGGCTTATTTTGGTTTCAACCTGAATGCCTAAATCTACAAAAAACCGGACATTAATTCCCTGCACTAACATTAAAATAATTGCNGCNCCCATTATTATTTCAATGCCGTCANATCTTCGGGGTTGAATGTTATTTCTAATGGCATANCCCAGCAGAAGAGGCAATAGCACATCGACTAATGCTACCGAAAGCATAAGAAAAGCGCATTTAATCAGCAATTTTTTCTGCGGAAGAATAAAGGGCAGCATTTTTTTCCAAATGTTAAGCGACATTGGTTTGTTATAGTCAACATCTTCATAATCATCCATTGTTTAACCCTCTTTGCAAATCAAAAATGCGCCGGTAACTGCCGTCCCGCTTTAACAGTTCATCGTGAGAACCAATATCTTCAACCGTTCCGTTTTTTAACACAAGAATTTTATCTGCCTGAATAAGGCTTGTTACACGGTGAGAAATAATAATTACCGCGGCGTTTTCAGTTTTTCTGCGCAATGCTGCGCGGATAGACGCATCTGTTTCGGTATCCACTGCGGAAAGGCTGTCGTCAAAAATCATAACAGGCGCATTACAGGCAAGCATTCGGGCAATGGCCACTCTTTGTTTTTGGCCGCCGGAAAGGGTAACGCCCCTCTCTCCAATAACGGTGTTGTATGCTTCGGCAAAGCCTTCAATGGTATCATCTACCATAGCCGTTGCCGCAGCGTTTTTTAAATCTGCCATTTCAAGCCCAGGATTAGGCAAAGCTAAATTTTCTTTAATGGTTTTTGAAAAAAGGAACGGCTCCTGCAGGCAAAGCCCTATTTGCCGGCGCAAGCAAGGCCGAGAAATGCGGCGTATGTCAATTCCGTCAATGGTGATAAGCCCTTCCTTTACTTCGTACAACCGGTTAATAAGATGCACCAAGGTTGATTTTCCCGATCCGGTTGCGCCAAGTATTGCCATGCTTTCTCCTGGCTTTACTGTAAAAGAAATGTTCTGCAAAACAGGCTTTTCATCCTCAAAATTAAATGTAACGTTATTAAAACAAATTTCTCCTTTTAGCGCCGGTTCAAGCGCATCCGGCGGTTCAGTTTCCGGTTCTGCCGAAAGTATTTCTTTAACTCGCCCTGCAGCCACCATTGTTTTGGAAAGATCTGACAGTATCCGTCCGAGCTGGCGTACCGGCCAGATCATCCAGTTACAGTAAGTGTAAAAAGCCAAAAATGTTCCCGGGCTAAGCTGCCCGTTTATGCAGCGCCATACCCCGGCCCCTACAATAATTGCCAGTTGCAGGCCGGAAAATATATCCCCAGCGCCCCAAAAAAGCCCAAGCATTTTCCCTATTTTTATCCAGATATTTTGATAAATTTTTGTCTTTTCCGAAAATTTTTCCATTTCATAAGACTCTCTGCCAAAAGCCCGTACAACCCTTACGCCGGTATAGTTTTCCTGTGCCGCCGCTTGCATTACCCCTTCCGCTTCATCTGCTTGTTTGAATTCCTTGCTTACTTTACGAAAGTACAGCAATGAAAAGAACATTATAAACGGAATGAGCGAAATGGCCATTAATGACATAAAAAGATCCATGGAAAACATAATCACCATTGACATTACCAAAACACAAATAGTACGCATTAATTCGCTCATTTGGTTTTGNATAAAATTTCGTATATTGTCTATATCGGTGGTGCAGCGCTGTATAATGTCCCCGGTTTGGCAGTTNAGGTGCCACTGAAACGGAAGCTTTTGTATATGCGCATAGAGCACATTATGCAATCTCCACGCAACAGTTTCGCCGATATCATTGCTGGTATAACGGCGGATTACATTGCACAACGCCGAAAAAAGGCCTACCGCTGCAATTAATACGGCGCATATCCAAATATTGTTCCGTAAAATTTCAATGCCGCCGAAATTTTTAACAATATTCTGCAAAATTCCCGGTGCATTAAACGGTTCATTTCCAATAACAGAATCAATGGTATAACGAATAATCTGCGGATTTAAAAAAGAAAAGGCAACGCCGCCCAATGCTGATACACAACACAGCAAAAAACGGAGATGTTTATTTTTTGCGGCTGCAATTACCAAAGCAATGCGGCCGCCCTTCCATGGTAAGTCCATATATTTTTTCGCAAATGGTATTAAATAAACTAATTGGACATGTCAATAATTTCATCAATAGACGACAAAAGATCCATAGATGAAACGAGNGCTTTTGAAAGGAATTGCCCGGNTTTATCAGAATCTTTGGTTCCTATTGCATCATTAATCAATTCGGTTATTTCATTCAGCGGCCTGCGAATTTTATTGTTCAGCCATTGATGCAATTCTCCCTCTTCTCCAAATAAACTNCGGTTATCTTCCATGGAAAGATATATTCCAATTCTTCGAAGAAGAAGCGTACTGACAAAAGGTTTATGAATATAATCCAAAGCGCCTAAACTTAACCCCTCTGTTTCGCTTAACACATCAATTTTTGCAGTTAAAAAAATTATTGGAATATCTTTAGTAGCATTATTGCTTTTTAGAATTTTTGCCGCTTCATAACCGTTCATTTCCGGCATCTCGACATCAAGTAAAATTATGTCTGGTTTTACATGTTCCAATAATGCAAACATTTTTGCGGCTGACGGAATAGGATAAACAGAATAGTAAGGCTTTAAAATCTGTTTACATACAGTTAGATTAGAATCATTATCATCAACTGTAAAAATAATTTTTTGCTTTTGTTTCATTTCATTCTCCAAAATTTTATTAAATTTTATCAACGATAAATTTATTCAAGGTATCATTTAATTGACGAATATCAATTGGCTTGGAGATATAACCGTCAAATCCATTTGCCAAAAATATCTCCTGCTGGCCGATAATCGCATTTGCTGTTAGCGCAAATACGGCCTTGGCATACCCAAGTGTACGGATTTTTTTTGTTGCTTCTATCCCATCCATTACGGGCATCATGTGATCCATAAACACAATGTCATATTCATTGCCGTCTTTTATTAGTTCAACAGCTTCTAAACCGCTTGCTGCGGTAGTAATTTGCAATTGGTAAGGTTTTAACAGTAATCTTGCAACATCTAAATTTGATTTCATATCATCCACAACAAGCACTTTTCCATTAGGCATTGGTTTTCTAACTAATGCTTCAAGTCTTTTTTTTGCCGTACCGGAGAAATTAAAATTTTGCAATTTTTCTGCTGCTTTACTGCCAAGAGTTTCAGTTCCGGTTACCTCTTGCGGTATATGCACTGTAAAGGTTGTACCCTCGCCAGGCATGCTGTTTATGAATATTTTGCCTTTCATCATTTTTACAAGGTTATGTGTAATAGCCATTCCAAGCCCGGTACCGACAGTTGCGCGGTTTGCTTCCTGGTTAAAACGGGAATATTCATCAAACAATTTTTGTATTTGTTCCTCTGTCATGCCCTGGCCTGTATCTTTAACAAATATAACAAGTGTTGTCTTTTTATCGTCTGTTTCTTCATGGTTAAAAGACAATAATACCTCTCCGCTGTTTGTGTATTTAAATGCATTGGAGAGAATATTATTTAATATTTGTTTAATTCTAAGCTCGTCGCCAAACAATTGCCGTGGAATATGTTCATTTACTGTTAATTTAAACACAATATTTTGATTTTGCCCAAACTTCATTGAACCCATATTTGCAACATCGTTTATAAGGCTCTGCGTTTCGTAATTTACAGGAATCAATTCAAATTTTCCTGCTTCAATTTTTGATAAATCCAATATGTCGTTAATGATTCGGAGCAGTAAATTTCCAGAATCGAATATTTTCTCGAATGATTCTTTTTCTTCTTTTGAAGACGAGCTGTTTAGGAGCTGGCTTTCGGCAACTCCAAGAATCACATTCATAGGGGTGCGTATNTCATGGCTCATTGCAGCAAGGAATTTACTCTTTGCCTTATTTGCTTCCTGTGCTTCTTTTAGAGCGGTNCCCAACAACGCGGTNCCNTTGCGGATATTTTGCAGCATTTCGTTGCGAAGAAAAGCATTAGCAATCAATAAACCTCCAAAACGCAGAATGTTTATTTCATCATCTCCAAATTTCCTTCTCTCACGGCAGTCATCAAGGGAAAAAAATCCCCAAAAACGGTTATGCAAAAACAAAGGAATAATCACAATGGACTGAATGTCATAAGACCCCAGAAAGTCCTGTTGGTTTTTTGGCAGTGTGTCAAGCGGGCCGTTGATGCATTCACCGCGCATAAAACTAATTTCCCATTCGGGCATGCTGCTGTACGGAAAATGCAAGCCAATGGGAACTGGCTCGTTTTTCTTTCCGATTTCACTGAGCCATTCGCATTTATGAACAAAGTGCAAAGAACCTTCTCTTATTTCGTTTCGCCATATTTGAACGCGGTCAACATATACAGAACGCCCCAGTAATTCCGCACCTGCCATGATTGAAGACAGCATATTTCCTTTGTCATCTGTCGTAAGCAAAAGGCTTGCCATTTTATTCACGGTATTTAAGAGATGGTCACGCTGCTTAATTTTTTCCATCATTTNGTTATATTCGCGNAGATCGCGCAAATAACCGGCTACTGCATAGTCTCCTCTGTGTTTAACCCGTACCAAGGTGATTTCAAATAGTATTAATTCCCCGGCCATATTATTATGCACCCATTCAAAACGGCAGTAACCTTCATTAAATGCTTTTGAAAGATACTCTTTAGATTTTTCTATTGATAGTTTTCCGCAAGGCTGATATTCCGGAGAAAGCTTTGGGAACAATTTATAAAATTCATGTTTATCNTGCAAGCCCAACAGGTTTAATAGNTCAAGGTTACATTCCAATGCTTCAAAATTATTCTTTAGCAATACACAGCCTAAAGGCGTTGCATCAAGCAATATTTTTGTGTAGTAATCTGTTTCTTGTTCCTGTTCTATGAATTCCTTTTTAATCACAGTAAGCAAAAACTCCTTAATTTTTTTCTGAGGTGTTCCATAATATTTATTTTTGGAAAAACTTCTTTTAGAAAGACCGCTTTTAGTTTTTTATTGTTCCTCTAACATCTCCATCCAATATCACATCGTCGGTGTCAAGATCAACCCTTATAAGATTTGCCCTGAATTCGTCGTCTTTTTTAAACACAACAGGAAAACCGGACAAATCCAGCAGTTTTTCATTGCGGCGGTAAATTGCATATTCAGACCGGCACACCATGTCATCTTTGAATAACCGCACTGATATTTGGAAAACAGTAACTTCGGCCTGATCGTCATATTCAATGAAAGTGCCTTTAGCGACAATATCGTTTTTCCTGTCNTCAAGTGTGGAATTGCCTTCCAAACGTGCAATTTTTAATTTGCGGTCATAGCGGAGCCTATCGGTAAAAAAGAGAATATTTTTCTCTTCTTCCATTCCCCATACCCCGCCAGAACAGTCAATAAACTGGTTATCGCTGCCCTGTAGTTCTATGCGGTTCGCTCGCAAGAGCAGGTTATTTGAGCGGACTTCGGCGTTGCCGGTTAAAACTGTTGTCTCTATGCCGCGTGCTTTTGACCCTTCTGCTTTATCCGCCTTAAATGTAAAAACATCTGCGTTAGACGAAATTGCGCAAAAAACAAAAAACAATGCCGTTAAGAAAAATTTATTCAACTTCATTCACTGGCTTCCTTTTCCGAAGAAGACACTGCTTCATTTTCATTTGTTTTTTCTTTTTCCTCTTCATCTTTATCTTCATGTACATAAGAACCGTTTACGGCACCGGTAAAACTCCAGTTTCTTTCCCTTGCATTGGCCTTGAACCCTATGCCGGTAAAGCTGGTGCCGTTCTCCTGAAAAACAGAAACTTCCTCCTCTTCTCCGCTAAGGAGCAGGCGTTCTTTATCTTTCCATTCAAGCCATAAGGTTTCAATGGCAATATCCTCTTGATTAACCTGAATTCGGACGCTGTCGTCCATGCGGATATTTCCGGTATCAATTTCAATGGAAGCAGTTCCGGCCCTTCCATGGGCATTTACATCTTCTCCTGAGTTTTCAAATTGCTCAAATGATAAATTTACGACATCCATCATTCGTATGTCTTCATACCGTTCTATTTTTTCAGCCAAAAACCGCAATTGAGGATCTGCTGAACGCACACGGACATATTCAACATTTTTCATTACGATATCGGGCAGTTTTTTATCCCCCGAATCCTGATTCCCATAATCAAAACTGCATGAAAAAAGAAACAAGCACAATGGAAAACATATACAATAAATCTTTTTCATCTCCCTGTTATTATGATAGAAACAAATAAAATATGCAATAGCAGGCTCTTGCAAATTTACTGCAAGAACGGAAAAATATGCTGTACAAAATTTGAAGCATCGAGCAAGAAACAACGTAAGCGAAGCTTAAAAATTGTTGATTTTTAATTCTTCTTCATTGATATTTCTAGCAGTTTTGGGCTAAAATGAAGTATGAGAGTAAAGTTATGCTGTATATTACCGCTCTGTATTATTTTTATGTGTTTTGGTGCGATATCCGGTTTTGGCCAAGCCTCCGCATTAAGGGATTATGTCGGGAAAATAAGCCAAACCTTTCATCCTGATATCGTGTCCTATTTGGAGCGGTTTCAGGAGGCGTTAAAAAAACGGGGCTATGAGGATGCTGCAAAAAGCATAAACTTTTTTTTAAAAGGCGATTCAGGCACTGGTTTTGTCTTTGTGGCAGAAGACGGCAATAACTATATTCTTACCAATTTTCATGTAATTTCTCAGTCTCAAAGCAAA
>WRNF01000032.1 GCA_009776715.1 Treponema sp.
AAGGCATATATGCAATAGCCACGGCACCTCAACCGAGCCTGACCACTGCAAGTGGTTCAGGCGAAGGTTCCCCTCTTGATTTTCACGGTAGTACAAGGGGGTGTCCGAAAAGTTAGGAACTTCTTCGGACCCCTTCCTTTTTATATGTATTTTCGCACATTTTCGCAAGAAAATGGAGAAAATACAAGGGCTGGACGAGAAGTAACCAACTTCTCGGACAGCCCCGACGTATAATAATTTTCCTTACACTTGCCGACCGAAGGGAGGCTTTACGGATTTCCACGGAATTTTTATTTTATTTTTAAATTCTGTGAAAACCCGATGATTATTCTTATTTTAAGTCCAAGAAATCTATAATCCTCTGTGTAAATCTGTGGAAATCCGTGCTAATCCGTGGCTTTTTAACTATAGTTTCAAAAGTTACCAAAGAGTTGGTTCGCAGCGGGGAAGCGGTGTTATTTGATCTTGTAGATACCAGCACTCTGAATGAAAGAAATACTAAGTTTGATGAATTATTACTTGACTGAGCGCAGATACCAGCCAATTGTTTAAACTGCTGCTGTCTGCTTCAGCCCGAATAGCAAGTTGTGCATGCAGTCCAGGCGGCAAACGCAAGGTAATTTTACCGGAATACGGTTTATTCGGTTCACGGCCTACTTTTTTACATGAAGCTAAATAATCATCAACTGTCTCTTGAAAAACCTTACGGATCTCTTTAACAGAATTAGCATGAAAACCAATTACATCATTTATACCGGTAATATGCCCAACAAGGCATTCATCCTCTGCACTGAAACCGACAATGGCGGTATAACCCTTATAGACAATAGTGTTATTCATGGCTCTACTCCCAATTTTATCAGGAACGTTTTGGCATCCCGAATTTGATATGGCACTGCTTCTTTTTTGGGATGCGGTCTATGGAAAAATCCTATTGTCTCATCCCGAATAAATCTGACACGTGAACCATCACCTTCAATAATTTTACACCCAATCGCCAACAGGAGATTTTCAATATCCGCCCATATCATAGTTATAGGCATCGGATTATAAAAAATGGCAGCAAGCGTTTTTCGATGTCTGTTGTTCACAATATAAAGTGGCACATAATGGCGGCATTGTCAATGGCAAAAGCAATTATTTACATATCACAAGACCGCCGGCATTATTACTGCCGGAAAGACCGCCAACAATGTAGCCGCAAATACCTCCTGCCCAGACAGCGCCTTGACCTTCTACATTTATAGATCCTTCTTTACTACAGGAATCTATTTCTGTAGATGTGACATACCCTGCAATTCCACCAACATATTTTGTCATATTTCCTCCGAATATGCTGATTCTGCCGCTTGATGTACAGTTGGAAATTCTGGAAGGACTGAAAAAGGGTGGAAGATTGACTAAATCTATGTCAATGACGAACCCCGCCCTGAAGGGACGGGGTATCGTCGTTCTCCCGAGGTATTGGTCTCGGGTTTAATACCCAACATACTTAAAGGCGAGAAGTTTTTATCACGCCCTAAAGGGCGGGGTATTAAACCCTCGCCACGAATAAAACTTATAATTCCTCCAATATAAACATTCCCTGTCCCTTCAAAATTAGAAGGAACTTCAATAGAGCTGTCAAAAGAACTATTAAATATTCCTGTAAAATCAGCATAAGCTACAAGCCCTCCGCAATATGTATTACCGGAATAAGCTCCGCGGTTAACTGTAATAGTAGTAATTGATGTTTTGTGAAAATTAATCTGTAAAAAAGAAAGGTTTTGAATTCCGATACATACGCTCTTTCCAACCGCACCGCCTATACATACATCTCCATCGTTGTTTTTTGTTACGCTTATAACCGCAGAAACAGATGCTCTACTAATAGAAGCAGATTGAACATTACTTAGAGAATAATCCGCGTAACCTGCCTCTCCAGCAATTCCGCCGATATTTAAAAAACCCGTTCCGCTGTCTGTACATTCAACCGCAAGCCCTACATAGCAATTTTGCACAAGCGGAACAAATCGAATAGGATATTGTCCTGGATTTAATATTGGCGGATTCCATCCTCCAAGATAACCTGCAATCCCGCCTACCCATACATTTGCAGTACCTTGCGGGACAATAATTTTCAAAGGCGAATCTTCTGAGTTTTCGATTACAATCGTACTGCTAACAACCGTATCCCTAAGGTATCCGCCCAGGGCGCCGGCAAAAAAATTACCGGATGCAGGAGCATAAATTGGAGAGCCGTTATTGTACTTGATAAAAAGGTCGCGAATTTCAGCGTTCACCGCAACGCCAAAAATCCCTGCAAAATTGTCTTTTGGCGAAAGGCTTGTTATGGTGATAGTGTAACCGTTGCCGTACAACCTGCCCTGAAAAGCGCCGTCAAAATTATTCGGGTCTATTAATTCGGGCGGATCAGAATTGTTAAGGACGGCTGTTCCTACCGGCTCCCAATTGATTAGTTCTATATCTTCGGTGAGCACATACGTTCTGCTGTCAGCTTTTAATTCCTGAGTAATATTTGCCTGAGTTAATTCAACAACTTCCGGACTGTCATGGCTAACTGTCATGCCCTGTATATTCCAAATCTTAAAAGATTTACTGTGATCTACAAGCTGGCCGTCATAGACATCAATTATAATTTCATATTCCTGAAAGCCGTTTGCGCCAATCCCTTCCTGGATTTCTGTAGCATCAGGGCGGCTGACATTTCGGATAATTCTGTTTTCTGGAAGCGGTCTTTTTTGTCCGTCACGGTTTATGATATAGTAGCCTTCTGTTTTTGTATGATCGCCGTCTGTCAGTTTCCATTCATCAACTGTTATACTGGCGGTATTAATATCAAAAGACGCTCCCCATTCAATTACAGTGCCGACAGTCATTTCCGCGCTTTTCCATGAATAGCTTACATTGTCCCCTTGCATCCATTCGCCCTGCAAATTTGCTATTCCGTTTTCCCCGCTCTTGACGGTAACTGTTATGGTTTTTTCCGGCTCCGGCATATTGGTTTTTCGCGGAGTTATGGTAATTGCAAACAACCCCGCTGTATCAAAATACTCAACGGCGTAATGTGATGAATAATCAGCATTATCAGTGTATGTACATGCCTGCAGCGACGGCTGCTCCATAAAGGCTGGCTTGTTCGACTGGAGATATTATGTACGGGCGGGGCTTTTCTCTAACAAGCATGGCGTGAAGCCAGGCTTCCAAAGAACGGCGCATGCCCTTGAAAATCATATAGGTGGTGCCTTCAACAGCTATGCGTACAGGGCAATACGGCTTATAACTGGCCTGCAAATGGTGTATGTTTGCTGCAAGCACGGCGGCAGAAAACATGGCCCCGCGTTCGGTGATAATGGAAACAAGATACTGCACAGACGCAAGGGCATCGCCTTCGTCCATGCCGAAAAAAGAACCCAGCAGGCCTTCGGCTGCAAGAGGAGAACGCAAAAAATCGTTCAGGTACCTGGTTTCCAGGCTGGGCATGGCGAGGAATTCTTCGGCTTTTTTAAAGCGAATAACGTTATCTTTAACCGCTTGTTTCAGAATGTGCAGCGATAAGGGGCCAAGATACGCGCCGGAAGTGGTTTTTTCCAGCGAGTAAGCGCCAGGATTTTTGGTGCCGTTGTCATATTCCTGATCAAGCGGGCCGCGGTAACGAAGGTTGAAATTGCCGGTTTCGCATACCACTATTTGCGGGGCATCTTTTGATTCAAAGCCTATTTTTGGAATGCTTGTTTCAGGATAGGCGGTATTGAATCCAGTGCCCAGTATAAAACCGATAACAGGCCCGCCCGGAAAACCGTAAACATCTTTTGTTGACAGCTCCCCGCCGTTTGCCGGAATGGATGCAAGGCCGGATAACAAGGTTGCAACAGTATCGTTTAACAGCACAATGGGGCCGTCAAAAACAAATCCTTTTCTTGCCAGCGCTTCTCTTAAACCTGCACCAATGGCTTTTCCTACAACATCCGGCGCATCAACTTCTTTGCTAAGCGATGTTAAAATGCCGTCCAGATTGGTTTGCATTTCCATGGGATAGGAAAAGGTAAAGCCAATCCCGCTCATTTCTGAAGCATCGCTAATCATGGGAAGAGCCGCATCGGCAATAATGTCAAAAAACTGTTCAGCATTTACCCTGCCTTTTGTTCCGGGCATGAAGTTCTTTTCTGTTTTTTTTGCAACTATTTTTCCTTCTTCCCCATCTTTTTCGCTAAAATGCACCAGGCTTGCCCGCAAATTGGTTCCACCGGCATCCAGCGCCAGTACGGTTTTTCCCGGCGGCACTTTAGACACAGGCGATATATATGACGGAATCATGGGCAGGCTGGAACTTTTTCCCTCAAGCCCCCTTTCCATGTCGACAAGAATTTCTTTAGCCAGCGCCATTGGATCAAGGCTGTCATAATGAAACCCATAAAACCGCGCAAAATCGGATAATTCATAAGGATTAAAATTTAAGCTCATATTTGCCCCCTGTTTGATATAGTGTTCTTATTGTTAATTTTACTTAGTAAAGAAGGATTAAGTCAAGGGAGCTTATTGGTATAAAAAAAGCATTAGGAGAAAAACGATGGGGCTTGTTTATGTGAATATTACATTGAAAAATGCCGGAGATTTAATTAGGGTCAAGGAAGGATTGAAAAAAGAACCGGAAATCCGCCAAACTACCGTGCAAGCCGTGGTTGACACAGGAGCAGGAACCTTGATTATCAATGAAACAATGAGGCAGGAACTGGGGCTGGAGGTAGAAGGGGAACGCTGGGCAACATTGGCAAATAAAACAACAACAAAATGCAAATATACCGAGCCTGTAGAGGTTCATTGGGGGAACCGTTCTTCCGCTGTACGGGCAATAGTCATGGAAGGAGCGGAAGAAGTTCTTTTGGGAGCCATTCCCCTTGAAGAAATGGATCTAATCGTAGACCCGGCACGGCAAATATTAATTGGCGCACATGGAGACACTCCGGTAATGAGAGTTTAAAATTCCCATAGCTTTTAGCATGTTCAAGAATATAAATTCGACAGTCTTGTTAAAAGATGTAAAATCTTCTACAAATTATTGTTAATAATAATATATATCATCACCAATATCTAAACTTTCACCATAATCATAAATTCTATAAACATAACTATATGAACTTTCATCATCATTAGTAAAAGTTATGATACTACCATTAGTAGACCAAATTCCGGTGGTACTTGGAGACCAATTATCAGACTTATTTGTGTAAGTATACACTTCTGTTGGCGTTGGCCATTACAATATAATAAATTTGAACTAATATCTAAGAAAGCTTTTTTTGGGCTTTTTATTAAAAGAGGGGGTTCACGCCCCCTCCGCTCGAAAAAACTCTTGTTTTATTTCGCACTTGAACAGACAGTAGGAGAAACAGTTAATACAGCAGTCAAGGTTGCCGTATCCAAACTTGTTGCAACTTATCTTAAAAAATATAAAGACATGGATATAATACAAGATTGTTAAATTATGCCTTGATCTGTATAACCTAAACTAAAATTTACACAAATTAAGAATTACTAAGTATTACTTGGTTACCTATTATCTTCCAATCGGATCGCGAATCATAACTCCTTCGCTTAAGAAATTTACTATTTCTCCTTCAATAAGAAACTGCACTTTCTCTACTGTAGGAAATTCGGTGGCAGTCAAAACAATTTGTTTAATTTGAGCGGCGCAGCCTTCCCTTCCAAAAGTATTGTAGCGAAATTCTTCATTAAAACTAAGGTATGCGGTATTGTTTGTTACCCGTGCAGATAATAATTTTGAATTTTTAGGGATAAAGCTCATAATGCCTCTTCCGGCTTCTTCATTAGTTGGACCCGAAAGCAATACATTAATGCTGTCAGTCAATGGAGAGTTAAAATTATCAAAATTGCGGATCACTTTAGCAGGCTGTATTTCATCGCCGTTATTTTCTGAGTGCATAAAATAAATGCTTCTGCTGCGGATTTGAGGATTATTTTCCTCTTGGGGCATTTCCTCTTCAACTACTGTCTCAGAAACTGTCAGTGAATCTGGTTGAAGATTTTGTTCAGAGGGCGGTTCAACAATGGGTTGCGGCTGCTCTTGTTCAAGGATGTTTTCCAACGGCGGGTTTTCCGGGGGCAGAATTTCCGGCCATGGCATTTGAATGCCGGGAATCTTTTTTTGCGAGGCACTTTCATCTAACGCATCCTTTGGCCTAAAGAAGTAAAGAACAATTAAAAACATAAAAAGCAAAAAAATAAAAAAAACAGCCATCCAGAGATTTCTCTTTTTTTTACCATTAAAATTTCTTTTTCTTTGATTATTGTTGTTCCTCATGTAACAATAATACCGTCAATAATATGAATAGGTCAATTACCCAAAAGCGGACAATGTACTCTAGGAGCCTGTCGGACTTGTAGATTTTAGTGGTCAAAAACCACTAAAATCTTCGATTTTGGGGCTCCTTACGGAGTTTGCAAAGTAAAAAATGCTCAAAAACGATGTTTTTTCGCATTTTTTTCATAGAAAAGGGCAAAGTCCGACAAACTCCTAGTATTCCTGTGCAGCGTGATCCTTTTGCTGTAAACCCATAACATCACATTGTTTTACCGGTAATTTGCATAAACATATTTTTTAATGTAAAATGTGCCATGCGCAATAAGTTAACCGATGAACTTGCGGTATGCGGCCTGAAAACAGCACTTGCCCTAGCGGAAAATCATCCTGAAACAATAAACCGTCTTTTTCTGCGGGAAGATCGATTTAAACTATTTACCAAACTGTGTAAAAACATGGCTGAACGCAAACGCCCCTACAAAATTTGTGAAAACGATGAACTGGAACGCATTAGTAAAACGATTCATCATCAGGGAGTGGTAGCAATGATGGAAGAACCTGTGATTGAATCAATGACAATAGAGGACCTTGAATTTTGGGCAAAGGAAGGGAAAACAGGGCTGGTTCTGCATGAGGTGGGAAATGATCATAACCTTGGAGCCATTGCACGGGCTGCGGCTTTTTTTGATGTTTACTTCATCGTGGTAAACGAAGCAGACAAGGATGCACGGCTGACAACAAGCGCTTACAGGGTTGCCGAAGGCGGAATGGAATTTATTAATGTCCGGAAAATCCGCAATACAGTTGCTTTTCTTAAAGACGCGGCAAAAAAAATATTAGTAATTGGCACCGACATCCGTGCAAGGCAGCGCATTGGAGACCTCCCTGCAATTGTAAATAATTGGCGTGGAAAAAAAGGACTTAGGCATCCGGGGGTTTCTTTGGTGCTTGGCAATGAAGAAAGCGGCCTGCCGCAAAATGTTAAAGACAGTTGCGCTTATCTGCTGCGGGTTCCTGGAACAGGGAATATAGAAAGCCTTAATGTTTCTCAGGCCGCTGCTCTTTTCTTGCAAAAAATTTATGAAATTTGAGGCAGAAAATAAACTTTTATCAGTATTCCCGATTGAAATTATTAAGGGTTTTAAAGCATCATTTCTACTGAACGGCGACAAAGCCCGACAAACACAAAGCCCGACAAACTCCTTGGCAAAATATCCACATTAATGTATGATATTATAAGGTTTTTATGAATAGAATTTTGAATAAATATTCACCAAACGCAGATGCAATAATCAATAACGGCTCGTGTTATGATTTTATCAAAACAATACCCGATAAATCTGTTATGTTAGTTATTACTTCCCCACCATATAACATTGGGAAAAAATACGAAAAAAAAACAAGCTTAAATGAATACTATCTTATGCAAGAGCAAATTATTACCGATTGTGTCAGAGTCCTTGCTGATAATGGAAGTATATGTTGGCAGATTGGAAATTTTGTGGAAAACTCTGAAATAGTTCCTTTGGATATTTTACTCTATCCTATATTTCTAAAAAATAATTTAAAATTAAGGAATAGGATAATTTGGCAATTTGGTCATGGATTACATGCTTCAAAAAGATTTTCTGGAAGATATGAAACAATATTATGGTTTACAAAAACAGATAATTATATTTTTAATTTAGATGAAGTACGGATACCGCAAAAATATCCGCAAAAAAAATATTTTAAAGGACCAAAAATAGGAGAATTGTCTTGTAACCCTTTAGGAAAAAATCCTAGTGATATATGGGATATTCCTAATGTTAAAAATAATCATATAGAAAAAACAATACATCCATGTCAATTTCCTATAGAATTAGTCGAGAGGCTTGTTCTTGCATTAACAAATGAAAAAGATATGGTGTTTGATCCTTTTTTGGGGGTTGGTTCAACAACAGCAGCAGCAGTAAAAAACAAACGAAGAGGAATGGGTTGTGAAATTGTAAAAGAATATTATACGGTAGCAGTTGAAAGGACAAATTTGGCTATGAATGGAAAAATTAAAACCCGTCCAATGAATAAGCCAATATATGATCCAAAGAATCCAAAATTAAATCTTGAATATGAATTGAATATATCACCTTTCCAATCCGAATTATTTAACAAACAGCCAAAATATGAGATAGCAAAATGAAGATTACAGAAAAATATTCACATCTGAATGGTCTTGAATACTTATTGGTTCACAAACCAAAATTATGGAAAGAAATTGAAGATGTTATAAAGACAGTTGACGCTGAAAAATGTAAAAATGATATTTTTCATCGGTATGGGAAAAGCCTGGCAAACTTCCGGGAATTTTACATCTTCAATGTTTGCAATTCCCTGAAAAATGAACTATATTAAAAAAATATGGCAAATTATAGAAGTATTGCGAAAGAAGAAACTTTCAAAGCAACTGTTTTTCGAGACTTTTTCCCCAGTTCCAGGTATGCATACGAGCCAAATATTGGTAATATTGATTTCATTGTTGCAGACGCAAAAACCTTAAAAGGCAGCTTGTGGCCGCGGCATTATTTATGGGCAGAATCAAAAAAGGGATGTGCAGAAATATATCCAATGCTCACGCAGTTGGTTTTAACCATCAGGAAAACCTATGAAAAAGGCGAACATTTGCCTCCTCCATACATTGCCTGTTTTGATTTTGAAAAAATAGCATTTGTTCCCTTTCACAGCATATTGCCAATATTCAGCGATAACGATATTAACTGGAATACAGCACCCAGCAATCATGCGGCAGAAGACTTTATAAAAACTCAAAGAAAGGTTGAAAAGCTATCAAAGAAAAATATTATAATTTTTTATTTTAATGCAGACAAACGGGAAATTATAAATTTTATTAATAATAACCTTGCTGCTGGAAACGTTACGGCAAAATTTCAGATTAATAAAAATAACTTTATAATAATTTATAGTAAATGGATAGATAAAGTAAAAAAAAGCATAGCCATCGATTGGGCGGCGGTAAAAAAATTAGGAATAATAGACGGCGATTTTTTTCTTGCAGATATTTTATCAAGGGACAATGTATCCCTTAAAGACAAATTATTTGTAATCCTCCAGAACAATCAATACAAATTTGATAAAAAATTTGATGATGCGGGTTTTTCCTTGTATAAAGAAGTCGGGTTCAATGACAATCAAAAAGCACATAAAGAATTTTGGGACAAGTATGAGCGTCCGCCAATCGAAGAATACTGGGACTATATAATAAAGCGCCGTGATTTATTAGTGCCTCAGGACATTAGAGAAAGGAAAGGCTCTTTTTTTACGCCCAGGCAATGGGTCGAACTTTCGCAAAAATACATTGCCGAGGCATTAGGCGATGATTGGCAGGACGAATACTATATTTGGGATTGCGCCGCGGGAACCGGGAATCTTTTGGCAGGGCTTACAAACAAATACAATATATGGGCTTCTACGCTCGACAAGGCCGATGTTGACGTAATGAAAGACCGTATAAAGCATGGCGCGAACCTGCTTGAAAACCATGTTTTTCAATTTGATTTTTTAAATGATGA